>NYYJ01000174.1 GCA_002686755.1 Verrucomicrobiales bacterium | reverse complement strand
TCGACATTCCCCATATAGAACTGCGGGCGTCCGAAGAACGCGGAATCCATAACCTTGACGATGGTACGGACAAACCAGAACGCTGTCAATCACCCTATCGTGCCCACTGGACTCCCTGTTCGTGTGGCGAGCTAGCCATCCATCGCTCAAGACAGCCACTCCCAATGCTCTCTGGCTCCTTTCCTCTGCTCCGGGCACGCACCTCCCCCTTGGCTACCCCTGATCAGCTGATGACCCCAATGATATTCCCTATCCTGGTGCTGGATGGAGCCCGTCGATACGCTCCAACACTTGTCGGAACACCTCCCGAGGCACAGCCACCTCTGCCAGTTGAAACACCAACTTCCTGGCATGCCGCACCAACCTTCCACCTATCTTGATGAGCTTGATCTGGACACTGCGCAACGACCAGTGCTTGACCGCCTTGGGCAGGCATAGCCTGCGCAGGAAGTTCCCCAGGTTGTAGGCCAGGATGAACAGAGCCAACCGCACCTGGTTGGCCACGAACCTGTGGCAGGACAGCCGGGTCCAGTTCAGGGCGTACTTGCCCTCTTTGATCCACTGCTCGGCAGTACCTCGGCCATTGTAGAAATGGACTACCCCCTCGGGGCCAGCCGACATGTTGGTGACGATGAAGCCCACCCGAGGGAACAGCTCTCCCTGGTGCCACTCGACCTTGGCCACCACTCGCCGCGGTCGGTCCCAACTCCTCGCTTGATACCAGAAGTCGTCGTACCAGATGATGGGCTTCTTCGGCGGCCTTCCCACCGGCCTCCTCAACAGAGGGGCGATCTCCGATTGCAGTACCTCGTTGCTGGGCAGCCTGATGGCGTAGAGGACGCGCCGCTCCTCCAGGTACTCGTATACCTCCGGCTTGGCAAAGGCAGCGTCGGCCCTGAAGTACCGGCGCACTCCCGTCCATTCATAGCGGGCCAGGATGGGCTCCAGCCCCTCCCGCCAGTCGTGGGCGCTATGAACATTGCCCGGGCGCAGCATGGCCCCCTCGCAGTCCCCGAACTGGTTGAAGACGAAGATCGGGTGATAGCACACGCAGCCAAAGTGGCCGTTGTAGGCCGCGCCCTCCTGTTCCCCATGAACGGGGCTCTCTGAGCTATCCATGTCCAGGATCACCCGCCGGGGAGGTGTGTGGGTCATAGCGCTATCCACCCACTGGGCGTTCAGACGGACCAACCCTTCCAGGTTGTGCTTTCGGGTAAGCACCTCCGTCTCGAACCGGCTCATGGTATTGGTGCTTGCTGCTTGTCTCTCGGGGCCTCGCCGTCCAACGATGACTCGCATAGCGGGGTCCTGGGCCAGCCGTTCAGCATCGTTGGTGTCCTCGTAGCCGGCAACGCGGCTGTACACCGACTGCCTGAGCAAGGGCACCAACTGGTGTTGGACGTTGCGACCGCCCCGGCTCTCCTGCAAACAGGCAGTCGCCGTCTCCGTCAGTCCCAGGGCATCATCCAATTCGCGGCATGCCAGGAGTCCGGCGTCCGAGGTGATGGTAGCTCCACGAAATTCCAGGCGGACTCTGCGGTCGAATTGGAGCTTCAAAGGGGTGTCGGAGCTTTCACCCATTGGGTGCCTCCCGCGAGATGGCGGTACCCAGACCTAAGGCCCGCTACGTCGGCCAGTCTAGTACACACATTTAGCCATAATGCTCATGTATGCGGCTCAAACGTGCAGCATTCTTACCGGATTACGACACGCCCGCGCTGCTGATTTGGGAAATGCGGGGTAAGATGCGTAGGTTGCATTGCTAGGCACGTCCTTCTTGAGTAGGAGACCGTCGGGATGCTCCTGCCGCCACACACCCCAAGTCATGACCGTGGCGGGAAGCATGGTGAGGGGCGTACCTTTCATCGGGCCGATAATGGCCTTGCCCAGCAGTTGGCTCCACAGACTTTCGGTCTGACGGTCATACATCACCAGGACGTTGCGGTACAGCTTGCCGGAGACTCCGAAGTCCAGCACCTGCCCGTTGACCTCGCGGGCATACACGATGCCCGTGAAACAGAGCGGTCACCAGGTCGCTGCGATGGGGAGGCCACCCACAACATCGTTGACGATCTCGTGGCCGTCGAGCTGCAGCGTCGAGTAGGCGTGCCAGACTCCATTGTGGCCGAAGGACAACACCGGTTCGCCGTCCTCCATGACCCCCCCGTTAATGGCCTCTTGGATGGTCATGAAATCGGGATCGTAGATCGCCGGAATGCCATCGAACGGCAGCAGGGTGATGATCTCGGTCGGGTCAATCTCCTCGATGGGGAGAGGAAGCTGCTCCTGCGCACCGGCAGAGGGGGTCGGCTCGATCTCTACCTGAGCCGCCGTACTACCCGTGCTACCGATTTGGCAAGCAGTGAGCGCAGTCATGCCCACCAAGGGCAGGAAGCGTCCAGCCGCCAACTGAAACTGCCGACGATTCATCATTGTGTTCCTCTCCTGCCTTCTGTTCAGTCGCAACCAGCTCGGGCGAACGCGCACTCCTGACGAAACAGGATAGCCTACGAAGCGGCAGCAACCTGGTGTGTCACTACACGACCCCGCTGGGGCGGCAGATGACCAAAGGCACCTCCTGACCAGTATCCCCTGGGAATGGTGAATCTTCAGGAGGGAGGATTACTCCACACAGCCGTATTCGGAAAATGGTCTTTCCAGCCGAACCAGAAAGCCAAGGTTGCTGGAATCGGAGTGAGGCGTTGGCCCTCCAGTGGACCAACCAGTGCAGCACCTGAGAGGCCATGCCATTGTGTCCCGGTCTCCTTATCGGTCAGCACCACGGTCGTTTCACTCTTCCTTGCGAGTGCAAACGTCAGCACGCGGTCCTGAACCTGGCGCGAGAAGACGCCTCCCGTCCCGTGCACCTGATCGAAGACGACCACCATAGGCATCCGGCCAAGCGAGTCGTTGATCACTGGCTGCGTACTTAGCCGCCCAAGCGGGTAGGGGTAGGCCTTGGCCTGGTCACCCACCCGCACGCCGAGCACAAGTTGCTTTGTACGTAGCCTGGTGTCCGCTATCGCCTCATCCGTGACGCCGGCCATCTGCGACCCCCAGTAGGGAGCGTAGGCCGCGTAGCTGGGTTGCTCCTTCTTGAGTAGGAGGCCATTGGGATGCTCCCGTCGCCAGGCACCCCAGGTCGTATGCAGGGACGGCAGCATCGTGAGCCGCGTACCCTTCAGTGGCCCCAGAATGGCCGCACCGAGTATCTGACTCCAAAGACTGCCGGTCTGCTGGTCAAGCATGACGAGGGCGTTGCGGTAGAGTCGGCCAGAGACCTCGAACTCTAGTACCTGCCCATCGACCTCGCGAGCATACACGATGCTCGTGAAGCAGAGTGGTCACCAGGTCGCTGCGATAGGCAGCCCTCCCACGACATCATTGACGATCTCGTGACGGTCGAGCTGGAGGGTCGCGTAGGCGTGCCAGTCGCCATTGTGACCAAAGGAGATCACTTGCTCGTTCTCCTTGATCACCTCGCGGTCGAGCGCCTCCTCGATTGACATGAACTCCGGCTCAGTAATCGCCGCGAGCTCGCCAGAAGTAGATACCGCGATGATCTCCTGGGGATCTACGCCATTGATGGGTAAGGGCACATTGCTCTGCGCCTCGATAGTGGGCACTGCCTCCTGAGAAGGTGGCGCCGTGCCACTGGATCGGCAGGCGGCGAGCGCGGTCATGCCTGCCAAAGGCGTCAGCCAAGCTAACCTATGTCCCAGCCGCCTCCGATTGATCACAGTCCTGTCACCCTACCTCATGGCCCATGTTCTCCGTAGCTGGCCCAGGAATGCCGTAGCCACCCATACACTCCGCTCCGGCGGGCCACGCCTTCAGGAACAGTGGTAGCATTGACCCTGACCGAAATCAACGGTGGAGGCAAGAGCGATGAACGTTGAGAAGATCAAGCAGCTTGTCGAGTTCGATACGCCGACGGTGGCCAATGGTCTGGAGATGCTTGAGGTGCAAGACCCAACGGTCGGGTATACCGGGCCGGATGTTCGCGCCCTCACTCCAGAGCTAGGGCCGCGCATCGGCATCGCCGTGACGGCCCGAATGGACTCGACGACAGCTGGTACTGACAGACCGGACAGCCTTTTCAACGACTGGCTGCGCTCCATCCAGCAAGCGGCGAGGAGCGCCGGGTCAGCGTCACTGCCCGTCTTCGCGGTCATGGAGTCGGTTGGCCCGAAGCCGCGGTATACCGTCACTATCGGAGATGGCATGGGCACCCGCATGATGCTGGCCGGAGCAGTTGGATTCCTGACCAATGGGAGCATCCGGGACCTCACGGGCGTGCGCGACGTGCCGCTGGCCTGCTGGGGAGCAGGCGTCTCGCCCATGCACGGTCGGCTGCGCTGGCTCGACATCAATAGCCCCGTCGTGATTGACGGCATGACGGTGCGACCAGGCGATTTCATCCACGCCGACGAGAACGGCGCCATTGTCATCTCACCCGACGTTGCCGATCAAGTGTACGACCGGGCGTTGGCGGTACAGGAGCGCGAGGCGGCGATGTTCGCCGAGCTGCGGGCGCCCGGCTTCAGCCTCGATGAGTACCTCGCCTCGCAGCCCTAGAAGCGCGCTGCAGTCGTGAGGGCGGGTGATGGGTAGCAGCGATCAGCCGGCGGTTGCGGGTGCGAGCGTTGAGCTGGCCACGGTCAACGGGTGCCGCGCGGCCTTCATTGTCCCAGCCTCGAACCCTCCGGCGGGCGGCTATGGTCTACTCATCGCCAGCATGCAGACTCACACGCTGCTGGAGCGGTTTCCTGATTGGACCGAGGGTTGGGCAGCAGCCGGCTATCTGGTCGCCTGCTACGACTGGCGCGACAATCGATACGTGTGGGGTGCCGATGTCGGCATCGAGACCGTAGACGCGCTGTTTGCCCAGGCCAGGGACCGCTGGGAAGTACGGGAACGGCCGGCGGTGTGCGGCACGTCGCGCGGTGGGTTGAACAGCCTCGTCTGGGCACATCGGCACCGTGGTCTGCCTATTTGCTGGTTCGGGACCAACCCGGTGATGGAACTCCGTACCTTCTACCACCGGCCCGGCCGGGCCGCGGAACTCAATGAAGCCTACGGCATCAGCAACAAGGCGGAGTTGGAGTCGCGGGTGTGTCCACGGGTGAACCCCGTCAAACTGGCACCAGAGCTGGCATGGCTGCCGATGCGCACGTGGCAGGGCCGGGACGACCGTGTGACACCGCCCGAAGACCTGGCGACATTCGAGGCAGCGGTCCGTTCCAGTGGCGGAAACCACACGACGGTGCTCGGGCCCGGAGGGCATGCGCGTCCGGAGGGCCCCCGGCCACAGTTCGATGTGGCGGCGCAGCTCGCATTCGTTCAGTCGTGCGAGCCATCCTCGATGGCGCAAGGGAGGACGTGATGCTAACCGAGGCACAGGTGCAGCAGTTTGAGGCGGAGGGCTATCTAGCGTTGGGCCAGGTGGCACCAGACGACCAATTGGCGAAGCTCCAGCAGCGGCTCGACGATCTGACGCTGGGATCGCTGCACAACGAGCGTATCCAGTACCAGATCGAGCCAGCTATGCGGGACAAGATGGGTGCCCCAAAGGGGTACGCGTATCTCGGGCCGTCCGCACACTACCGCAAGCTAGCGCAACTCGATCAGGACCCGCTCTTTCTGGAGTATTTTGCGCATCCCACGTTTCAGTCCCTCCTCAAACAGCTGATCGGGCCGGATATCACCATCTCGCGGGCGTTTGCGCTCCTCAAACCGGCCTTTGACGGCTCACCGCTGGTCTGGCATCAGGACGCTGGCCCCGGGCATCCAGCAGAACCGGGCCGCTTCTGCACCATCTGGACGGCGATGGATGAGGCGCAAGTGGAGAACGGGGCGCTGGAGATTCTGCCCGGCACCCAAGAGCTGGGCTTGCTGCTACATCGCAAGCAGGACGGCGGCAGCCAGATCCAGGACGAAGCGGACAAGCGGCAGGGGCAGGAAGTACCGCTGCCGGCTAAGCCCGGCGTGGCCTACCTGCTGAATAACTATGCGCTCCACCGTTCTGGCCCCAATCCCACACCGCCCCGCCGCCGGGCCATGAC
>NYYJ01000173.1 GCA_002686755.1 Verrucomicrobiales bacterium | reverse complement strand
AGTGCCTGAATCGAGAAGAGTTATGGACCCTGACAGAGGCACGGGTGGTAATAGAGGACTGGAGATGGAAGTACAACCATGTGCGTCCTCATCGGTCCCTAGGGTACATAACGCCAAATGAGTATGCACAGGATAAAGTTGGAAAAGAGGCACAAAGTCAATGCAGGGCCTTCGGTCGGGCTAAGCCCTCCCTGCGTCCCAGCATTGACTTACTCTACGGCATTGAGCAAATAATCAACCCGTCCAGACTAACGAAAGCACTGGACCAGTTTGGGTAACTCGATCATTGACGTTCCGTTAAATCAACGAAGACTGTTTTACTTTTCGGCGCCTTCTTTTTTCTCTGGGCTTTTCTTGGAGCCCCACAGTTAATGCAATGAGGGGCAAGTGACGAAATCTCTCTGCCGCATTCGTAACATTCAATCAGTGCCATAAAGCGAACCAATGAGAAGCCAACCCGCCCCCCCCGTCAATAGCCATAACAAGCTTAACAGCGTAACAACCCAATGTTTACGGGCTGTTTAGCGATTGCTTGCGCCGTAAAGACGAATCAATCCCCCGTGTAGCCGCGTTCCCGCGCCCAAGCGAGCCATGTTTGTTTGGTTTCTCTTTTTGGCTTAATTTCATGCTTCATAATCTGAATATATAATATCGGGCCAATAAAAATAAACCCATAACCCAGTATCAAAATATCCCCACGGCCGTACATCGCTATAAGCAAACCAACAATGATAAACCCAGCACTTAAAATACTGAGAACGATCCAAGACTTTTCCGGGCAATGATGTTCTGGTGCCCATACTGACTCGCCGCATTCATCGCAATAATCATATACTACTGGCGGACTTCCCTTCCTCCCTCCCGCAACGACTTTTTTGGAATATCTGGTATGCGCCATGCATTTTCGGCACCACGGCTTCTTTGGATCGGGGACGTTCGGATCGTGTTGTGGTTCTTCGGGCATGCCGGAATAGTAACGGTTTAAGCAATTACTTCAAATCAATCACCATCCCAAAGCGGCTTCAGATCGTCATCATCCAGTGCCCGAAGCTTGATCTGCTTGGCATCCCCAAGCTCGTACGACTTGCCCAGATACTCTTTAGCGGCTTCCAGTTGCCCCAGTTGGGCGCAGTAGCACGCCAAGTTGTATTGGATCATGTCATGGTCTGGAAAAAGCTTGGCTGCTTCTTCCAGCAACGGTTTGGCTTTTTCTATACCACCCCCGGTTGCCCGGCGCTGTGCGTAAGCTTTGTGAACCCATCCCCAAACTCGATCGGGAGCCATTTTCACAATCGCTGAAGTGATATCCAGACACGCATCCCACTGTTCGCGGTGTGAGTAGATTAACCACCGCAACTCAAGCACATCGGGGTGCGCTCGCCACTCGGCACGAATCTTCTCCAACTCGTCATTGGCTGAATCGTAGTCCTCAAGCTGAATCCAGCCAACGCCGGCTTTAAAATGCATCGTGTCGGGATGTTGGAGTTGAGCGAGCTTGGTCATCTATCGTCTAATCTTCGTCCGGCCGCAAAGGCACCCCCAGCGAAGGCATGATCTACCTGCTCTCCAACAAGGACTGGATGGCCCGCTTCAAACCTCGCTTGGCTCTTGCAGAAGCAAAAAAACAAGGTCGAGGGCAAATAGCGACCGCGCCTTTTTTCTTGTCTTCAGTGTTGTGCTGATTCTCCATCGGCGGGTGCCCCAATACACTGCCATCCAACTGTTTCTACTGCTTCTGCTTTTCGGTCGTGGGGGCGCGACCGGTGGCGAAACAGCCGGTGAATCTTGGTGGGCCATTCAACCGCTGAACCGTCCCGATATTCCGAAAACCAACTCCGCAAAACCCGGATGGAGCGAGCACCCGATCGATCGTTTCATCGCTGCCAAGCATGCTGAAAAGAGTCTGTCGCCTTCGCCGGCTGCGGATCGGATGACCTTCATCCGTCGCGCGACGTTTGATCTGACCGGTCTCCCGTCGACGCCCAGGGAAGTTGATGCGTTTATAAATGATCATTCGCCTGAGGCAACCCAGCGGCTGATCGACCGCCTGCTTTCGAGCCCGCGCTACGGCGAACGCTGGGCAAGGCACTGGATGGATGTCGTTCACTACGCGGAAACGCACGGGCATGATGAGGACGCCATACGCGAAAACGCCTGGCCGTACCGCGACTGGCTCATTGAGTCGTTCAATAACGACAAACCTTACGCCAAGTTCGTTCGCGAACAGATTGCCGGCGACGTTCTTTTCCCAGGAGAACCTTCCGCAACACGAGGCATCGGTTTTTTGGCAACCGGGCCGTGGGACGAGAGTTCGCAGATGGGCATCTCGGACGGGACCATCGACAAGAAGATTGCGCAGTACCTCGACCGTGACGACATGATCGCCACGGTGATGTCCACCTTCGTCAGTACTACCGTTCATTGCGCGCGCTGCCACGACCATAAATTTGACCCGGTGCCGACCGAGGACTACTACGCACTACAGGCAGTGTTTGCCGGCGTAGACAAGATCGACCGACCGTTCGACAACGACGCACGCTTGGCCAAGCGCCGAGTGCTGCTGCTCTCCCATCAACGCGAGCTTGGCCAAGGGCGGGTGCCGGAAGGGATGTTTTCCGAGGCCGACTTGGCCAAGCTGGAAGCCGACCTGAAACGCAGCCAGTCAAACTGGGCCGTCCTCTCCTCGGCCAAGGTCGAGTCGAGTAGCGGGGTCGAGTTCGAGCCCAAGCCGGACGGCTCCTTCCTCGCGCTTGGCCAAGCGCCGCCCAAGGGCGTCACGACCTTTACCGCCAAGCTGCCGATCGCCAAGGCAACCGCCCTGCAACTGGATGTGTTGACCGATAAGTCGCTGCCCCGAAACGGGCCGGGCCGCGCAGAGAACGGGAACCTGCATCTGACCGACATCGTTGTGCGGGTGAACGGCACACCGGTCAAGATCGCCAAGGCCGAGGCCAGTTTCAATCAGGACGACTGGACGATCGACCGAGCCTTCGACACCAACCCCGATTCCGCCTGGGGCATCCACCCACAGCAGGGCCAAGCGCACCGGGCGCTGTTCGTTTTTGAATCTCCATTAGCGGCAGCGAAGGGAGACTTGATCCGGATCGAGCTGCACCAAAATCACGGCCGACAGCACCTCATCGGCCGCCCACGGCTTTCACTCACTCATTTGCCAAAGCCGAATTTTAAAGAATCTATATCGTTACAGATTAGTGAAATACTGGATTTTGAGCTTTTAAAAAGGACAAAAGAGCAAAAACGCGCATTGGCTTTCTATTTTGCCAAGACCGTGAATGAGCGGGATTTGGCCTCTCTCGGCGCGCAACAAAAGGTCTACGCCGTGGCCAGCCAATTCGCTGCGCTGGGCAATTTCAAGCCGGCAAAACAGCCGCGTACGGTGCATGTGCTTCATCGGGGCAGCATCCACTCACCCGGCAAGGAAGCCCGACCCGGCGCACTAAGTTGCATCGACGGGTTGGAAAACCGTTTTACGCTCGCCCGCGCCGAGGCTGAGGAGGATCGGCGGGCAGCACTTGCCAACTGGCTGGCGGACGATCGCAACGTGCTGCTGTGGCGATCGATCGTGAACCGAGTTTGGCACTATCACTTTGGCCGCGGGATTGTCGGCACACCGAACGACTTTGGCCGGATGGGTGACCGGCCAAGTCACCCTGAGTTGCTCGACTGGTTAGCCTATGAGTTCCGCGCCCGCGGCGGTTCCCTGAAATGGCTGCACCGAACTATCATGACCAGTTCCGTCTACCGGCAGCAGTCGGCTTACAACGCCGACTTCGCCAAGCGCGACGCCGATAACCGGTGGCTTTGGCGGATGAACAGAAAGCGACTGGACGCAGAGTCGTACCGTGATGCCGTGCTGCAACTCGCTGGCAACATGAATTTGAAGATGGGCGGACCATCAGATCGCCAGTTCAACATGAGCAAGGGCGTGCACGTGACACCGAACCTCGACTACGTCGGCTTCGATCCCGATGCCCCGGCCAACCACCGCCGCAGTGTGTATCGGTTTGTGTTTCGTACCATCCCGGATCCGCTGATGCAGTTGATGGACTGTCCGGACGCATCGCAACACGCCCCCAAGCGCGAATCATCGGTGACGGCGTTGCAGGCGCTTGGCATGTTGAACAATCGATTCCTTGTGCGCCAAAGTGAGCGCTTGGCCGAGCGGCTTCAGAGCGAAAGTCCCACCCCTGAAGCTCAGATAAAACGCCTCTTTGAACTGGCATATCATCGAGAACCGGGAACGGATGAAGGTCAGTTGGTCACGCGGCTCGCACGCGAACACGGCTTGGCCAACGCCTGTCGAGTGGTACTCAACAGCAACGAATTTCTTTTTGTGAACTGACATGCAACCGGGTCTTTCCAGACGCAGCTTTTTTGAAACCACAGCGAGTGGATTTGCCGGGCTCGCGCTTGGCCAAGCGCTCGCCGCTGAGGCAGCGGACGGCCCGGTGATTCATCATCAGCCCAAGGCCAAGCGGGTGATCCAGCTTTTCATGAACGGCGGGGTCAGCCAGATGGACACGTTCGACCACAAACCGGTGTTGGACGAGTTGAACGGCAAAAAATTCGACCCGGGTGACGGGCGGCTGGTAGAGTCGGTGACCAATTCACCCGGGTTCAAAGTGCTCAAGAGCCCGTTTGCGTTTCGGCAGCACGGTGACTGTGGCCGCTGGGTGAGCGACGTGTTGCCGCATATGGCGTCGGTAGTGGACGAACTCGCGTTCCTCATGTCGATGAACTCCCCCACGAACGTCCACGGTCTGGGCAGCTACATGCAAAACACCGGCTTCACGCTGCCCGGTTTTCCCTGCATGGGTGCGTGGATCAGTTACGCGTTGGGGCGCATCAACCAAAATATGCCGGAGTTCATCGTCCTGCCCGATCCCAACGGGCTGCCTTACAACAATCACGGCAACTTCACATCCGGTTTTCTGCCGGCACAGCATCAGGGCACGGTGATTGATGCCTCAGACACGCAGCCGGTTCGCTACCTGTTTCCGCCGAAAGCGGCAAAGCACATCAACCCGGCCAGCGAGGCGGCCAGCCGCGAAGTGTTGGCAAAATTAAACGCGCTGCACATGGCCCGCACTCCGGGCGACTCCCGCCTCGCGGCACGCATCCAAAGCCTTGAGATGGCCGCGCGGATGCAATTGAGCGTACCCGAGTTGTTCGATCTCAAGGGCGAAAGCCCGGCCGTGCGCAGCCTGTACGGAGCCGACGAAAAACCGACGGCGGATTTTGCCAAGCGCTGCATTCTCGGACGGCGAATGCTCGAGCGAGGCGTGCGGTTCGTACAGATTTGGAGCGGTGCCGGCGGACCAACCAACAACTGGGACAACCACGCCAACATCCACAAAGAGCTGCCGCACATGACACGGCAGGTCGACAAGCCGATCGCCGGGCTGATCAAGGATCTCAAGGCGCGCGGTATGCTGGAGGACACGCTCGTTGTTTGGACCACCGAGTTTGGCCGAATGCCATTCAGCCAGGGACAGGCCGGGCGCGATCACAACGGCGGGACGTTTGTCACGTGGCTGGCCGGCGGCGGGGCCAAGGGCGGAAGCGCGTACGGCCAGAGCGATCGTTGGGGTTGGAAAAGCGAAACCGGTACAAGCAGCCACGACATGTTCGCCACCATCCTGCATCTGCTCGGCATCGACCACGAACGATTAACCGTCCGCCATAACGGCATCGACCGCCGCCTGACCGACGTCCACGGCCACGTCGTCCGCAGCATTGTGGCATAAATGTACACAACAGCCTCGCCCCGTGTCAGGAACTCAACGAAAAGTAATCAAGCAACGTGCTCACCGAGAAAAAGTGAGGTCTCGTGGAGATTTTTTCAAAATTTACTAAGCTGTCCTCCAAATGTTTAGCTGACAATTCGGCGCGGGCTGCATTTAATCGGCCGAGCCCTAACGATGAAAAGGTTAATCCTCATTTTCCTATTCGCTCTGGCAGCGCCGGCCGCGGAGGAGGCGCCTAATGCGTTTTTGCAGTTTGTCAAAAAACGCGCGGCGGCGTTGAGGGTGACGGATCGGACACCGGCGACGCTGGCGGAATGGCAGGCGCAACGGGCGATGATTCGCAAAAAGTTGCTGCAGGCTTGGGGCGGGTTTCCCGAAAAGAAGTGTGAATTGAAGCCGCGCATTCTCGGCACTGAGAAACGCGATGACTACCGCGTGGAGCGCATCATTTTCCAAACCATGCCCGGCGTGTGGATGACCGCCAACGCCTACGTGCCCGATGGACCGGGGCGGCGGCCGGCGGTGTTGTGTGTGCATGGGCACTGGAGCGGGGCGAAGCAGGATCGCACGGTGCAGGCGCGATGCATTGGGCTGGCGAAGCTGGGATTTTTCGCGCTGGCGGTGGATGCCTTTGGCGCGGGTGAGCGTGGTATTGGCAAGGCGCTGGGGGAGTACCACGGCGAGATGGTCGCGGCCACACTTTGGCCCATCGGTAAGCCGCTGAGCGGGCTGCAGGTTTATGAGAACATGCGCGCGTTAGATTATTTGCTGACGCGCAAGGAGGTGGATGGCGAGCGGCTGGGCATCACGGGAACGAGCGGCGGTGGCAACCAGACGATGTATGCGGGCGCGTGGGACGAGCGATTCAAGGCGGTGGTGCCGGTGTGTTCGGTGGGCAATTATCAGGCGTACCTCGGCGTGGCGTGCTGCATGTGCGAGGTGGTGCCGGGGGCGTTACGGTTCACGGAAGAATGGGGTGTGCTCAGTCTCACGGCGCCGCGCGCGCTGATGGTCATCAATGCGACGCAGGATGGGATTCAGTTTTCGGTCGGCGAGGCGAAGAAATCGCTTGCGTTGACGCGGCCAATTTATGCGCTGCACGGTAAACCGAACTCGGTGAAGCATCTGCCGGTCGAGTCAAAGCACGATTACAACGAGCCAATGCGCGAGGCGATGTACGGCTGGATGACGCTGCACCTCAATGGCGAGGGCGACGGTGCGCCCATCGACGAACCGAAGATTAAGACGGTGGATCCGGAAAAGCTGCGGTGCTTTCCCGGCCAAACGCGCCCGGACGATTGGCTGACCATACCGCAGTTCGCCGCGCGCGAAGGCCGCCGACTCGTGAAGCAACTCGAGCAGTCCAATTGGGCCGATGACCTCGATGAAGTCCGCCACGCGCTGGACGTGCACGTGCTCGGGGGCACCAAACCGCGCCTGACGCGGTTGCTCAAGGACGGCTCCGAGTCGCCCACGCACCGCATCAATTTCTCGCCCGAGCCGGGCATCCGCCTAACCGCTGCCGAGACGCTTGGCGAAGCGTCCCGCAAGAAAGGCCGAGTGATTTTTCTCAGCCTTGATGGCGAAGTGAAACTGACCGAAAACAAACTCGCCGCCGCCCTCCAGCAATCCGGTCATACTGTGTTGTCCCTCAGCCTGCGCGCCACCGGCCAGCACGCCTATGCGCGCGACGCCATCCGCCGCGCTCCGGACCACAACACCGCCGAGTGGTCGCTCTGGCTTGGCCAACCGCTCCTCGGCCAATGGGTCCGCGACCTCCGCACCCTGCTCGACCAACTCGGCACCGAGCCCGTCACTGTAGTCGGCGACGGCCCCGCTGGGGTGGTGGCGCTGTGTGCGGCGGCGTTAGATGAGCGGATTGCCCACACGGTCACTGTCGGTTCGCTTGCTAGTTACATCAGCGATGTACCATACACCAATCAGCGGCTCGGCTTGATGGCGCCGAACATGTTGCGCGAGGTGGGCGACATCCCGCACCTCGCCACACTCATTGCCCCGCGCCGCCTCACCATCTCGGGCGCTGTTCATGGGAACGGCAATGTGCTGACTGCGGAGGAATTGAAAGCTAACTTCAAGTTTACGCGCCGTTTTTACCAAGGTGATTCTTTCATCGCACTGCCCGATGGAGATGCCAAAGCCATCCTGCGTATTCTGAAATGAACTATTTCAGAACCATATTGGCATTCGCCTTTTCGTTGGGCGCACTGGCTGCCGATAAAACCCACTGGTCATTCCAACCAGTCAAACGCGCAGAGACGGCCACCGATATTCATCCAGTCGATTTTTTTGTTCGAAAGAAACTGGGCGAAAAAGGCCTGCAGCTTTCGCCAATGGCCGATCGCCATGTGTTGTTGCGACGGGTGACGCTTGATCTGACAGGGCTGCCTCCAACAGTGAAGGAACAGGAAAACTTTCGCGCGGATAAGCGGACAACGGCGAAGGCGTTTGCCATGGTGGTGGATCGGTTACTGGCCTCACCGCGGTATGGCGAGCGCTGGGCGCAGCATTGGTTGGATGTGATTCGCTGGGCAGAGACGGTTGGCTTTGAGACAAACATCGAGCGGCCGGTGGCATGGCATTACCGTGACTGGGTGATCGCGGCGTTCAACCGTGATCTACCCTATGACCAATTCATTCGCGACCAATTAGCCGGCGACATGACTGGCGCCGATGCGGCGCTGGGCTTTCTCGTGTCCGGCCCCGCGCTGCAGCCCGGGCAGATTGGCCGCGATGAGGAAGCGATGCGTTCGGCACGGCAGGATGAACTTGATGAAGTCATTCGCACGGTAAGTCAGGGCATGCTCGGCCTAACCATCGGCTGCGCGCGCTGCCACGATCACAAGTTCGATCCCATTCTCCAGAAGGATTACTACGGCATGCAGGCTGTCTTTGCCGGCCTGCGCTACGGCAACCGCCGTCTGCGCGGCATCGAAAACGACGATTGGACCGCCAAGGTGCCCGCCGCGCGAGCAAAGGTGCAGCAGTTGCATGCCGAGTTGGAGGCAATGCGCAAGAAACACAAGCTGCGCGTGCCGTTGCTCAGTGTGCAAACGGAGACCTTCAAGCCAGTCTTGGTGAATTCAATCCGCATGAAGATTGCCGCCACGATCAACGGCAGGGCGGCTTCGATTTATGAATTTGAGGCGTGGACGCCAGAGAAGAAAAACGTCGCGCTCGCCTCGACCGGCGCCGTGCCCAGCGCCTCGAGTTTTGCGTTGGCAAACCAAACGCGCCATTTCGAAAATCTCACCGACGGTTCCGTGGATCGCCGCCAATCGTTTCCTTGGGTTTCCGCCAGCGGGGGGCCAGCGTGGTTTCGGATCGATTTCCCCAAGCCGGTTACCCTGCAAAGTGTCACTTGGCACAATGGCTCGAGCATCCCGGCCGATTACATCATTGAAGTAATGCGGTCCGATGATGTTTGGCAAACGGTTGCCCACACCATGGATCGCCAGCCGCGCATCGACGACACGCGGGCGCCGGACAAGGTGAAACTAAACGGACTGGATGCCGCCCAAGTGAAAACGCTCACGGCGCAAATCAGCCAACTGCGCGCGGCACAGGCTGAATTGAACCGCCTCTCCGCCGGGCCACAGACGTTTGCCGCGAGCTTTAAGGAACCCGACACCACATGGCTCTTGCGCCGTGGTGATCCAATGCAGCGTTTGGAGGAATTATCTCCATCAATCCCCGATATGCTCGGCAAATTGCAGCCGAAGGACGCCACTGAGCCTGCGCGGCGACTGGCCTTGGCGCGGCATCTCACGCGCCCGGACCATCCGCTCGCCGCGCGCGTGTTGGTCAATCGCGTCTGGCAAAAGCACTTTGGAGCGGGCCTCGTGGATACACCGTCGGATTTTGGCAAGATGGGCAACGCGCCGACGCACCCGCAATTGCTCGACTGGCTCGCCAGCGAGTTCGTACGCCAGGGCTGGTCCATCAAGAAGCTACATCGGCTCATCGTCACCTCGCGCACTTATATGCAGACCAACCGGCCCAACGCACAGGCCACCCACATCGATGCCGATGCCCGCCTGCTTTGGCGTTACCCGCCGCGACGCATGGAGGCCGAGGCCATCCGAGACTCGATGCTTTTTGTCGCCGGTAAACTGAATCTAAAAACCGGCGGGCGCGGCTTCGATTTCTTCAACCAACGCGGCGGCCTCTCCGATTATCATCCCAAGGAAACCTTCGAGGCCGACGGCTGGCGGCGCATGATATACGCCCACAAGATACGCATGCAGGCGGTCGACATCTTTGGCGCGTTCGATTGCCCGGATGCCGGCCAAATGAAGCCGCGCCGGACACGTTCAGCAAAGAAGCCGGCCTGCCGGTTGGCGAACGGGCTGTTGAGCAGGCTGAGCGATTGCACGGGCGTGATGGAGCGGGTGCGGCGCGGCTTCATTTGGCCGGCATCCGGGCAATCGAACGCGCCAAAGATGTCGACCGCCTGCATGCGTATCTT
>NYYJ01000172.1 GCA_002686755.1 Verrucomicrobiales bacterium | reverse complement strand
TGGCTGTTCGCAGCAGCTGCCACGCCGGTCGTGGCAATGATCGCATTCGTCGTGGCATTAATCGCGATGGCCAAGGATTTCAATCTGGCATCGTTCGCGGTATATGGAGTCAGTGGACTTTTGATGATGGTCAGTTGGGTGCCGGCGGGAATCCTGACTCTGCTCTGCTTGGTCATACCCGGCTCGAAAAATGAAAACCGCTTTGGCCCGGCTGCCCACGAAGGCCAAACCTTGGCCAATCTCTGGGGATCGTTCCGGGCATTTAGCGAGAGCCATCAACGCAATACAGAGGTTTTTTGGATCGCGTCCCCCTACTTCGTGTTGCGCTTGGCCATCTCGTTCCTGCTGGAGTTGATCGGCCTGTCGCTGGTCTGGACAATCCGGGCGGTGGCGGCTGTCGCTTACGGCGTCTACTGGGTGATCCGGAAGATCGGCGCTGCGCTTGGCCAAGCGTTGTCCCGGCTTGGCCGCGACCACGCCGCCGGGGAGGCGGTGGACACCGCCAACGGGCTTTACCCGAGGCTCATCCGCTGGGCCTTGGCCAGCCCCACCGCGATGCTCGCGCTGATCATCGGTTGCTTCGGGCTGACGTGGTGGGTCGGCAAGCAGCTCGAGACGGAGCTGCTGCCAGAGGTGCACCAGAGCGAGTTCACCTTCGAGGCTTCGCTGCCGGTCGGCACGCCGCTTGAGGAGACGGTGAAACTGCTCAGCGGGGTGGAGCAAAAAATCCTCGGCTCGATGAAGGACGAGGGAAGCAAAATCGACGCGTTGCTGGTGATGTACGGCTTCGACACCACGAACATGAAGCGCTCCGACGAGGGCGAACATTCGGGCAAGTTCAAGGTGCTGCTCAAGCCAACCGACAACCCGAAGCGGACCGAGCAGGAGGTCATCGCCCGGCTGCGCGACCTGTTCGCCGGGGTACCGGACGTCACCACCCGCGTCACGCGACCGGTGTTGTTCAGTTCCAAGAAACCGGTCGTCATCCAGATCGAGGGCGACGATCTGCCGGAGTTGAAGCAGTACTCCGACGAGGCCACTGCCCTGCTCTCGAAAAAGCCGGAGCTGGCCGACGTCGAGCCGTCGCTACGCAGCGGCGCGCCGGAAGTGCAGATCACCTACGACCGGCAGCAAATCATCCGGCACGGGCTGAACCTCAACACCGTGGCCGAGCAGGTGCGGGACATGGTCAAGGGCTCCGAGGCGACGCGGTTCAACCGGCGCGACCGCCGCGTGCCGGTCGTCGTGCGCCTGGCCGAGAAGGACCGCGAGCAGGTTGCCGACGTCGGCAAGCTCACGATCAACCCCGGCGGCGACACGCCGATCCCGCTCAATTCGATCGCCAACCTAACCGTCGGCGAGGGGCCAAGCGAGATCCGGCGCATCGACGGCAAGCGCGTCGCGCTGGTGCAGGCGAACATCGGCGCCGGGTCGCTGGGGACAGCGGTCGGCGCGGCCAAGCGCACGCTGGATGACGGGCTCGACCTGCCGATCTACATGGACTTTTACATCACCGGACAGAACCGGGAATGGGAACGCAGCCGGACGAGCCTCTACCTCGCGCTTGGCCTGAGCCTGTTCCTGGTCTACGTGATCATGGCGTCGCAGTTCGAGTCGCTCGTGCAGCCGTTCATCATCATGTTCACCATCCCGATGGCGTTCGTCGGCACGGTGCTCGGGCTTAAGTGGCTCGGCTTAAACCTCTCTGTGGTGGTGTTCCTCGGCATGATCATGCTGGCCGGCATCGTCGTGAACAACGCCATCGTGCTGGTGGACTACGCCAACCGCCTCCGCGGCCGCGGCCTGGCCCTGCGCGAGGCGATCATCCGGGCCGGCTGCGTCCGCCTGCGCCCGATCCTGATGACCACCGCCACCACGGTACTGGGCCTGCTGCCGATGGCGCTTGGCCTCGGGGACGGCGCGGAGATCCGCACGCCGATGGCCGTCGCCGTGATCTGCGGGCTGCTGACCTCCACCGTGCTGACGCTGCTCGTCATCCCGACGATCTACTACCTGTTCGGCCTTGCCGGGGAGCGATTCTTCCAGCCAAGGGAGGAATAGGCAGCGGAGAGCTGTCGGAAGGTAGCCGTTTTGTTCGTGCAGATGTAACAAAATCGGCACCACGTAAGTAGTGTTGAACGACCGTAGTCGTTCACGCGTTTTTTTACCCGCTTGGCCAAGCGCTTGGCCAAGCCCGATAGTGATGCAAGCCAGCAAAATCGCAACAGAGATCACCCGGCTGTCTCTCAGCCGCAAGGTCACGGTGCTGGCCCTCTTCCTGACGATTCTCGCCGTGGGCATGATCGCGGTCAGCCGGTTGCCGCTGGAAAAATATCCAAGGGGCTGGGAGGGGCATCACATCCGCATTCGCACCGGTTGGAACTCCGGCGTGGCGCAGGAGTCCTTGGAAAAAATAGGTCTCCCGATGGAGGAGGAACTCAGCACTGTTCGCGGCATTCAGTCGATGAGAACGCGCAGCTCGCGATCTTCCTCTGAGGTCTCGCTGGGTTTCAAGCGCGGCACCGACATGGACGTTGCCTACCGGGAAGTTCGTGACCGGATGGAGCGCGCCTCCCTGCGCTTTCCCGAGGGGGTGGATGATTACCGGATATACAAATACGGCGGGGTTAGCTCGACAGTCTGCCGCATGAGCGTCCGCTACAACGACGACACCGACCTTTATGCCAACATCGAGAAACACATCATGCGCCCCCTGCAACGGATCGACGGGGTGGCCGATGTAAACGTGCGGATTCACCGCAAGGAAATCCAGATCGAGGTGGACAAGGACCGCGCCGAGGCGTACGGCCTTAGCATCAGCCGACTGTCGCGCCGGTTGCGTGGGGACAACTTTACCTTGTCAAGCGGCACCGTGATCGATGGCGGGAAGAAATACCTGCTCAAGTCCTCCAGCACATTTCACTCGATGCAGGACCTGGCCGACATCCCGTTGACCGACACGGTCTACCTCCGGGATGTTGCCACCATCAAGTACGGCGAGAACGACCTTTACCAGCACACCGAACGATGGAACAGGATGCAGTCCGCCCGGGTGGAGATCGCCAAGGAAAGTGATGCAAACACAGTCGAAGTGGGCCGCAAAGTCGCCGCCGCGATCAAGGAAATCCAGAAGAATCCTGAGTTGGCCGACTACGAGATTTATCCGTACCGGAACTACGGGAACATTATCAAGACACAACTTAACAGCCTGACAAACAACGGCCTTTACGGCGCGCTGATGGCAGGCGTGGTTCTCTATTTTTTCCTGCGCCAGTTCCGTCTGACGATGATCATCGCGCTGGCAATTCCGCTCTGCCTGTTCATCTCCATGACGGTCATGTACTTCGCGGGCGACACGCTCAATATGACCTCGATCCTCGGGCTGGTCATCTGCGTCGGGCTGCTGGTCGACAACTCCGTAGTGGTCGCGGAGAATATTCACAGGCACTGCCAGTCCGGCCTGTCACGCAAGGAGGCCTGTATGCGGGGGGTCGGGGAGATCGCGCTGGCAGTCACCACGGCCACGCTCACCACGGTCATCGTGTTTCTCCCGACGGTGCTGGTCGATGGCGAGATGCGATTCATGCTGTATCAACTGGCGCTGCCGGTGGTGTCGGCACTGCTGGCGTCGCTCGGCACAGCCATCATCTTTATTCCGCTCTCGGTTTACCTGACCGTGAACTCGATGCACTCCGGTGAAAATGCCCAACGCAAAGGTACGCGGGATCACATTAAGAATGCCCTTGCAACAGTCTACAACTGGACGTTTGAGCGCTTCAACAAAGGGTACAACAAGGCCCTGAACTACTACCTCGGGCGACGGCTGGACCTGGCGTTCATCCTGATCGTGCTCCTTTCCGCCACCTATTTTTACGGGTTCAATAAAATCGAGGTCACCGGATATCGCGACAATGACCGCGAGGAGTTCCACATGCGCATGCGCTTTCCCGATTACTACACAATCGAAGAAAAGAACGCCTACTTCCAACAGCTGGAAAACATCGTGGAGACGAACAAGGTGCAGCTCGGCATTTCCAGCTACCGGGTTGAGTTCAGCAAATCATCGCATGGGGAGTTTGAGGCCAACTACGCCAGCGAGAGAAGCGAGGATGCCCTTCCAACGGAGGAGGTGCCGGACAAGTTGTACTCGTTGTTGCCCGAGATTCCGGGAATAAGGGTCTATTACTCCGGGATGGACACCGGCGGTGAAAAACGGAACGACGATCGCTCCCGACACCATATCCGGCTGGTCGGTGATAATATCCAGCAACTGGAGGAGGCCGGCGAAATGCTGAGGCCGGTGTTCGAGAATCTCCCCGGGGTGCTGTCGCTGGAAGACAAGGATTCGGACGAAGCCCCGAACCAGATGGCATTGATCATCGACCGAAATCGGGCCAGCTCCATCGGGATCAACCCCGACTCCATCGCCGGCGTGGTCAGCAGCGCGCTGCGTGGCCGGTCGCTCTCGCGATTCAACAGCAACGGTCGACAGATTCCGGTTCGCATGCGATTCAGCGAGGAGGACCGTGCTGAGTTGGATGACATCAACAATTACCGCGTCCGGAGTGATGACGGACGCTACGCCTCCATCGGCTCGCTAACCCAGCCGGCGATGTTGAAGAGCGAGTCCTCCATCCATCGGTCCGACAAAAAGGAAAGCCACTACATCAGCATGAAACTGAAATCAGGAGAGGAACGCGAAGCCCGCAGGGCTATTTCCGAGGCGCAGAAAAACATCGACCTGCCCGAGGGCGTATCCTTCAGCCAAATCAAGATGACGTTCAACGACGGCGAAATCAACCGGAGCTTGGTCGCGATGGCGCTCTCGATCGTCTTCATCTACATGCTGATCGCATTCCTGTTCGAGAGCCTGCTGATGCCGCTCTCCATCGTGCTGACCATCCCGCTGGCAGCCATTGGGTCAATTTGGGTGCATCACCTGACCGGGACGCAGATTGACGACATGGGCATCGTGGGCGGTATCCTGTTGATCGGCGTGGTGGTGAACAACGGTATCGTGCTCATCGACTACGTCAACCGGCTCCGTATGGGCGGCATGGAGCGCACCAAGGCCGTGCTGCTGGCGACACGCCACCGGTTCCGCCCGATTGTGATGACGGCCATGACAACCATCTTCGGCATGATTCCGCTGACGTTTTCCGACGCGGAGATGGGGCGCAGCTTCGACAGCTTTGGGTACATGATCATCGGCGGGATGACCTCGGCCACGCTGTTCACGCTGCTGGCGGTGCCGGTGTTTTACACGCTTGTCGACGATGCCCAGCAGGCCCTGCGCAACACCGTGGCGACCGTCCTCGGCCGGCGCACGCCCAAGCCAAGCGCCGCCCGGTAACCTTTCCCGGTTGGCGGATGTACTGTTTCAGGGTGGGAAACGTTGACTCTTTCCCGGCTTGGTTTCACTTTCGCCGTTAGCGCTTGACCAAGCGGCGCATAAATGGAAACGCACGAACTAGCAACGCAGATCACTCGATTGTCACTCAATCGCAGAGTGACCATGCTCGTGATGTTCCTGACCATCCTGACGGTCGGGGCGGTCGCCCTGAGCCGGCTCAAGCTGGAGTTGTTACCGCACGGCTTCGAGGGTCACTCGCTGCAGGTGCGCGTACCGTGGAATGCCTCCGTGCCGCAGGAGGTGATGGACAAGCTGGCCCTCCCCCTCGAGGAGGAACTAAGCACGGTGCGGGGCGTCGACTCGATGCGCTCCTCCTGCTCCTCCCGCGGCGCCTCGGTCTATCTGAATTTCAAGCAGGGCACCGACATGTCCGTGGCCTACCGCGAGGTACGTGACCGGGTGGAGCGAGCCAAGCTACGCTTCCCCGACGACGTCGAGCGGGCGTACGTCTACAAGATGGACGCCTCCGGGTTCCCGGTCTGCATGATCGGCATCGCCTACGAGACCGACGGCGACCTGTACGATCTGGTCAACAAGCACATCATCATGCCGCTCTCTCGCATCGACGGCGTGGCCAACGTCGAGACCAAGGGCCTGATGGAAAAGGAGATCATCATCGAGGCCGACAAGGATCGCACCGAAGCGTACGGCCTGAACATCTACGAGCTGTCCCGGCAGTTGCGCGGCGACAACTTCACGCTGGCCAGCGGCAACGTCCGCGACGGCGGCAAAAAATATCTTCTCAAGTCGTCCAGTGCCTACCGGACGATGGAGGAACTGCGCCACCTGCCGTTGAGCACCAACGTGGTCCTCAGCGATGTTGCCGTGTTGAAGTACGAGCCGGAGGAACGGCGTTTCGCCGCCCGTGTAAACGGCAAGCAGGCGATGATGGTCACGGTCATCAAGGAGAGCCAGGCCAACACCGTCGAGGTCTGCGACCGCATCGTGGCCGAGGTGGAAAAAATCAAGGCCAACCCGGCGCTGGAGGGCTTCGACATGAATATCCACATGAACCAGGGGAGCATTGTGATGGAGCAGCTCGACACCCTGTTCACCAACGGCCGGATCGGTGCCTTCTTCGCCGCCTGCGTGCTGTACATCTTCCTGCGCCGGGCACGGATGACACTGATCATCGCCGGGGCGATTCCGCTTTGCCTGTTTATCGCCGTGGCCACGATGTACTTCGCAGGCGAAAGCCTGAACCTGCTGACCATCCTCGGCCTGGTATTGTGCGTCGGGCTGCTGGTGGACAATTCCGTGGTGGTGGCCGAAAACATTCAGCGCCATTACCAAGGCGGCCTGGGCCGACGCGACGCCTGCATCAAGGGCGTGCAGGAGATCGGCCTGGCCATCACCACAGCCACTCTCACCACGGTCATCGTGTTCCTGCCGGCCCTGTTGGTGGAAGGCGAGATGCGCTTCTTCATGATGCGCCTGGCCACGCCGGTGGTGGTGGCGCTGATCGCCTCGCTGGGAGTGGCGCTGATGTTTATCCCATTGTGCGTCTACCTGACCCTCTCCGCCCGGGCGGACTCACCCTCCGCTTGGCCAAGCCGCCTGGCCACGGCGTTCCGCGCCCGGCTTGGCCGGCTGTACGAGGCGTCGTTCGGGCGATTCAACCGTTGGTACAATCAGGCGCTTGGCTATTTCCTGAAGCGCCGCCTAGACTTGGGCTTCCTGCTGATCGCCCTTCTGGCGGCCACTTTTTTTTATGCCTTCGAGAAGGTCAAATTCTCGCCCCAACAGGAGGAGGAGATGTCGTCGTTCCACCTGTCATTCCGTTTCCCCACACGGTTCACCTTCGACGAGCGCACGGAATACTTCAAGCGGGTCGAGACGATCCTCAACAACCGGAAGGAGTATTACGAGCTGGACGGGTTCATCGTTTTTTACAGCACCTGGTTCGGCTCGCTGGAGGGATGGTTCGCCCGTGACCGGGAGGGCATCGTGCCGGCACGCGAGGTGGCCGAGCGGATTTACAAGGAATTGCCCAAGCTGCCGGGACTGAAAATCAATTACCAACGATTCGGCGAGGAGGAGGAGCGGCAGGACCGCAAGGAGCGGCATTACGTCCGGCTGGTCGGCGACGATCCCGAGCTGCTCGAGGACATCCCCGATGACCTCAAGCCGATCTTTCGCAGCATCCCGGGCGTGGTCGCCCTCCAGGAGCGCGAGGACGAGACCCCCAACGAGCTGGCGTTGATCGTCGACCGCGACCGCGCGAGCGCCATCGGCGTGAACCCCTCCACGCTCGCCGGCATGGTCGGCAACGCCCTGCGCGGCAGCATCCTGCCCCGGTTCAGCAGCGACGGCCGGCAGATCCCGGTCCGGGTGCGGTTCAGCGAGGAGGACCGCGCCGAGCTGGATGACCTGAACAACTTCCTCGTGCCGACCGAGGAGGGCGGCTTCGGCACGATCGGCTCACTCACCCGGCCGGCGATGCTCAACAGTCCGCGCTACATCAGCCGCACCAACAAAAAGGTCAGCCACACCCTCGGCATGGAACTGGAGAGCGGCCAGGAGGAAGAAGCCCGCCGCGGCATCGAAGCAGCCAAGCGCAATATCGACCTACCCGAAGGCGTCTCGTTCAGCCAGTTGCGGCAGCGCTTTGACATGGAGGAGGTGCAGAACGGCATCTTCGCGCTGTTGCTCTCCATCCTGTTCATCTACCTGTTGATGGCGTTTCTGTTCGAGAGCGTAATGATGCCGCTTTCCATCGTGCTGACCATCCCGCTGGCCGCCATCGGCTCGGTGTGGATCCACTACATCGCCGGGCTGGACATGGATTTCCTCGGCATCATCGGCTGCGTGCTGCTCGTCGGCGTGGTGGTGAACAACGGCATCGTGCTGATCGACTACGCGAACCGGCTGCGCTTGGCCGGCATGGATCGCACCCAGGCCCTGCTCCAGGCCGCCAAACACCGTTTCCGGCCGATCGCCATCACGGCGCTGACCACGATCATCGGCATGATCCCGCTCACGCTCAGCGAGTCGAGCGAGATGGGCATGAACTACCGGAGCTTTGGGCTGACGCTGATCGGCGGCATGGCCTCGTCCACGCTGCTCACGCTGCTGGTCGTGCCGGTGTTTTACACGCTGTTCGACGACGCCCAGTTGGCCGTCCGCAACACCATGGCCAGCGTCTTTCGCCGCCCCACCGCCAAGCCAAGCGCAGCCGAATAACCCACCCGCTTGGCCCACCCGCTTGGCCAAGCGCTTGGCCGCAACGCGGGTTATTTTTTCTTCGCCGACCTTGGGCGGGGACGTTGGCCGCGCTTGGGATCGAGGTTGGCGTAAAGGTCGTCCTCGGTGAGGCTCGATGGCACGCCGTCCTTCGGCACCTTGGCCTTGGCTACCCACAGGATGGCGTTGAGCACGGTTTTGCGCAAGTCGTCGTTGCCCCAGTTCAGGTGGTTGTGGCCGCCGGTGAAGCCGAAGCCGCGCCCGCCGTTCTCGCGCTGATACGCCCACGCGACGTGCTGCGACGCGCCCGCCTCCACTGTCTTGCGGACGTGCGGATTGCCGCTGTGCGCCCCGTCGCCGCGCTTCATCGTCGCCGCCGGGGCCACGTCGGATAGAATCGGCGTCACACCTTTCATACCCGGCACAAACCGCATGTGGAAATACCACTCGTCGTTCGCCTTGAACGGCTTCACGCCGCTCGTGATCGGGTGCTTCGGCAGCTTGCTGAAGTTCGCGGTCCAGTGCGGGTTGACCGACCAGTGCGTCTCGAAACAACCGCCCTGCCATTCGAGGAACTCCTTGTTGCCCTTGGCGGTGGTCGGTTCGACGGCGTAGTGAATCGTGAGAAACCCGACGCCCTTGGCCATGAGCTTGTCGAGCTTGGCCAAGTTGCCGCCCTGCAACGCCGGGTGCCTACCGCCGCCGTCACTGTAAATCACGATGGCATCCGCGCCGTCGAAAATCGACTCGTCGCTTGGCCAGCCGTTGAGCCGGACTGCCGGGGTGACGAGCTTGGCCGCACCCTCTTCGAGGCACTTGGCCAAAAGCTGAATGCCGGCGTTGTGCTCGTGCGAGAGCGGCCCGTGGCTTGGCTTGCCGGCGATCATCACGACCTTCTTTGGCGCAGCCGCTGCACCGGCGACCAGGCCAAGTGCCACGGTTAGACAGAGAATTTTTTTCATGGTGTCAGTTTACTTTTTCTTTTTGTCGCGCTTGGGCAAGTTCTTGATGCGGATGTTCCTGAACTGCACGGTCATCGGCGGGCCGGCGTGCAGTTGCAACGCGAGCAGGCCGTCGGCGCGGCGCGATTTCTTGTCGCGATCGATCAACTGCGTGGTTTTTACGCCGTTGATGTAGTGGGAGATATTGAAGCCTCGCGCGACGATTCGGTAGCCGTTCCATTCCTCCTTTTTGATTGCCTTGGCAATGTCGGCATCCTTGGCAAATTCCTCGACGGCCTTTTTCAACTTGCCGTCGTCGCCCACGGTGAGCGTGGTTTTTTTGCCGCGCAACGACAGGATGCCCCGGAAGCGTTCGCCGTAGCAGATGCCGGAGTAGGTGTCGCCGGCCTCGAAGTCGGCCTGATAGCCACCGATACGCCACTCGTCCGGGCCGTCAGCCTTGAAGCTGCGGTATTGGATGCCGCTGTTGCCGCCGACGATCTTGTAGTCGAGCCGCAGATCGAAGTCGCCGGTCTTGCCGCCCTCCCAAATGATGAAGGTGTTGCCCTTGGTCGCGTTTTCCTTGGTGGTCTTGCCGGTGATTGCGCCATCCTGCACGCTCCAGAATTTCGGGTCGCCGTTCCAGTCCTTGAGGGTCTTGCCATCGAAGATTTTTTCGAATCCCTTCTCAGCGGCAACCGCTTGGCCGGCAAAAACAACTGCCGCCAAGCCCAGTATGGTGATGATTTTTTTCATGTTGTTCAGGACGGTTTACTTGAACGCTTTCTTCAAAAACTTCAGCCCCTTCGTTGCAATCTCCTCGCGGGTCGGCTCCATCTTGCGCCAGATGGCCGCCGCCCGGGCGATCACCTTCACGTCGGTCGTGAAAGACTCGATCACGATGTCGCCCTTGTACTTGACCGCCTTGAGCGCGGCGACGATCGGTTTCCAATCGATGTGGTCGTTGCCCGGCGTGCCGCGGTCGCTGCCGCAGGCGTGAAAATGCCCGAGGTGTTTGCCGGCGGCGCGGATGGCCTTGGCCTGGTTTTTCTCCTCGATATTCATGTGGAACGTGTCGAGGTGCAGCTTGAGCGCGGGACTGCCCACCGCCTTGATGAGGCGCAGGCCCTTTTCGCACGTGTTCAAAAAGTCAGTCTCGAACCGGTTCAACGGCTCGACACAAATCTGCACGCCCTTTTTCTCGGCGTAAGCGGTGAGCACCTTGAGGTTTTTCACGACGAGCGCGAACTCCTTCTTTTGATCCTTCGGCTCGACGGCGTCGGCCTTGCCCACGACGGAGTACACCGGGCCGATGAGCGACGGGCAGTCGAGGTTCACCATGTGGTCGATGAGCGCCTTGCAGTACTTCATCGCCTCACGCTGATCCTTGGCCGAGCCGCGGAAGTCACGCCCCGGGCCCATGCAGGCGCAAACCGAGCCGCAGGCCAGGCCGGCGCGGTCGAGCGCCTTCTTGACCTTGACCGAGTCGATGTGTTCCGGCGCCTCGATGGGCAGCTCCACGGTGTCGAAACCCCACTTTTTGAACTTCGAAAAAAGCCGGGAACTCTGTGTCACGAACGGCGACACGAACAAGAATGAATTGATGCCAAATCTCATGATTAAACCTGTGAGCGGCTGAAACTACGGAAACCGTGCCGCCGGTTCAATGCCGAAATCCCCCGCCTCGCTTGGCCAAGCGGATCACCGGAGTCGCTTGAAGGCAAATTGCGTGTTGATGACCGGCACAAACTGGACCTGCTCCGAGAAGATGGAAGTAAACGCGTCGATCGCCATCTTGGGGGAATGCCTCGGGTCGGACTGCCCCTTCCACAGGTAATCGTCGCACATGCACAGCCCCCCGACACTCAGCAGGCGGAACCCCAGAACCAAATCCACCAACACGTCAGTCGACAGGTGCGACCCGTCCACGTAGATGAAGTCGAACGCCTCTTGGTTTTCCTGGAGCAGCCGCAGCAGTCCCGTGTCGGATCTCTCCTCCAGCACCCGCACGATGTCCGTCCGCCCGGTTTTTTCGACATTGCGAAAAAAAGTTTCGCGAACCGAGGTCATATTCGTTCCATCGTGGGCATGCTCCCGCCCCCCCTCGAACGTATCGATGCAGACCATCCTGCTTCCGGAATGCTTCAGCAGGTTGTTGAGCATCCAACAGGTGGACAAGCCTTCAAAACAGCCGATCTCGAGAATCGACTTGGGCTCCTCCGCATCCCAGCCGTGCCGCCGAAAGACCTCGGGCCAAATCTCCATATACTCGACGAACCAATCTCGAGTGAATTCCATGCGCAAAATGTTATCGGCCCGGTGGTCCGCTGTCACCTTCGTTTCCCGCTTGGCCAAGTGCTTGGCCAAGCTCAGCGCCAGTCGAGATGGTCAGGTATGCGGTTGAAATTGACCGGTCCAGCTTCCGTGACCGCTACCATGTCTTCAACCCTGACACCACCAAACTTGGCCGAGTAAAGCCCCGGCTCCACGGTGAATACCTCGTTAGCGAGAATCTCACCGCCCCCGTCGGACAGTAGGATCGGCTCATGCACTTCCAACCCAATCCCGTGACCGGTGCCGTGACGCATCGAGACAAAATCCTCCCCCGCCCCCTCCGGGGGCAGGCCCATGACGTAACCGCTGCCGGTGATCGACTTCACAGTAGCTTGGTGCACAGCACCGCCAGTCGTGCCCACGCGCAACGCGTCGATGGCATCAGCTTTGGCCTTCACCACGGCCTCGTGCATCTGCAAAATCTCGGACGATGGCTCGCCGTTGACTGCGGTGCGGGTGCAATCGCCCCAGTAGCCGGTTGCATTGGCGCGCGGGAAGATATCGACAATCACTGGCAAACCGGCCCGCAGCGGGCCGCTCCCATGGTGATGACAATCCGCGACGTGCGGCACAGTCACCACGATCGAATCGTGGTGGTTCGAGTAATTTTTACCGATCAGAAAACTGGTGATACGTTGGCGCATCAATTCGGAAGTCAACACCGTGTCGCCATCGTGAAGGATGCCTCCCGCATCGGGCGTCGCCGCACAAATGCTGTGACAAGCAAACTCCATTGCCTCCTCAGTCACTGCTTGTGCTTCTCGCAAATGCTCCAGTTCCTGCTCCGTCTTTGTGCGACGATCGAGCACAGCCAGTTCTGAATCATAATCCACCTCCACCTCCGCCTCCCGCAGATGCGCAGAAAAGATCATCGGCAAAGTACCGTCTGTTCGCACACGTTCGATTCCATTGCGCCTGAGACACTCCGCACCAGCCTGAGCCAACGCTGTATCGCGATCACCAGATAACCCACATTCGGGTTCGTAATCAGCCGGGCAACCGATCTCATCAGCACAAGCGTGTTTCCGGGCAAGCCCCATCTCGATATCGCGCACGAGCAAGATGGACCGGCAACTACCGTCGGACTGCGGCAAACAGATATAGAACACAGCATCGCCAACCGAAAACTGGATGCGATGCCGCACATTCATATTAGCGGCAGGCACACCACCTAAGACAAATGGAGATTGACCATTCATTCGCTTTCTAAATTAACGCCAAAACCACTCTAAAAAACTTAGTCGATGTTTAGCCGCAGCCCAGCCAAACGAACATGATACATGGCAACAAAATCAGCTTGTTTCATTTGCCTATGCGCTTCTGTTTGTTTGCGTCGTTGTCCAAGTTTTTTTGAATCCACTTGGCTAGTGTGCTGCTGCCGAATCCGTAGCCACCGGGAAGTTTGCGGTAATCACGTGTCTCGATTGCCGGTGGATCACCCCAACGTTTTGGAAAAAGCTTACGAACAGGTTTACCTTCCAGCTTCGGCCTGGTTTTGAGTTTGTCTGTGAGAAACTGAATTAGAGACTCTCTGCCGCTCCTAATGATCAAGTTTGCACCAGTCTCCTCGGCTCGCCTTTTCAAGACTTCAACGAAAAGCTGACTGTGGACACCCCTGCCCTCCCTTCCAGGCGAGAAATGCATTGGCGGATCGTTCTTATCCATATTTCCAAGCATATCCATATGCTTACGCAGTTCATTAAAACGTTTCTCGCTCAAGCGAGCTTTTGAGAAATTCATCATACGCCAATACGGTGTTTTTTCTTCAGGTAAACCAAGTATTTTCGGCCATTGAACGACATCAAATGTTGCCTGAACCATAAAACCGCCTGCTGCAATCAGGCGACTAGACTCGCGACGTACCGGATCCTTAGCATTAGCATCAGCGATATCATCAACAGTCGCCAACCAAAGGCTGGCACTCGCGCCGGCCGATTCGCCGTATGACGCCACTCGATTTTTATCCAGATTATATTTCTCTGCATTGTATCTCAAAAACTGCAATGCAAGTGCACAATCATCCATAATCTCATGCAACATCGCCTGATTCAGTAGTCGATATTCTACATCGGCATACGCTATCCCTGCAGCATTACACATGGCAGCTGTTCGGTTATGCGTTTTTTGACGAATGTCTCCAGTTACAAAACCTCCTCCGTGGAAATGCAACACCAACGGAGCTGGATCCTTGGTTTTGGGTAGCCAAAGATGTAACACTTGTCGCTCTTCCTTCCCGTAAGCGACCAACTTCTGATCCGCCTCCTTGGGTTGAATCGATTCCTGTGAATGCACTTGGCCAAGCGCAAACGCTAAGGTTAAACCAATGGTTGTGGTCCAATGTTTCATTAATCAGAAAATGATCAAGTGAACTGGATAAGGGCGTAAACGATCCAGCAGATCGAGCCGAAAAAGCATACGGTAGCGAAAAGCGCACATTTAAACCCAAGATCCCGCCGGACGCCGAACCCATAAATCGCCGGTGCAATAGGCGTGAAGAAAATGTTTAAACAGCCCCAAAGTGTGCTCCCTTTAAATCCGACTACAATGCCCCAAATCCAGCAAATAGTGTTAAATAACAGCATCACCAAAAACAAAATCCCGACAGCGATGAACTGTTCCGGTATATGTGGCATCGCGCCGAAACCAACGGAATCCCCTTCCAATGTGCCAGCCAGTTGTGCGCGGATGGATTCGTGGCGTTTCTCCACGTAAAACTTTAGCGGATGCGGCTCCCATGCATGAGGTTCATTCGAAAGTACAAGTTCAAAGCGTCCGGTCGCTTTATCACCATTAACCGACACCATCGGGCGCACGAACTTGGCTATGGTGTCAATCCGATCCAGCATTTTTTCCTTGGCAAAAATCGTGTTTAAGTATTCGTCAATGTAAGCGTGGTATTTCTCTCTGTTGCCCGACACCTTTAAAACTCGCTCGATGATTGGACGCCTGTCGGTAACCGGCCGGTCGATACTCATGTTGCGCCGAGTGTCAGGCGTGCCCATCATATGAAAAGCTCCGAACGAGTGATCCATGTCCCAGGGAAAAAACTGAAACCTGTTCGATTCCGGCTCTAAATAGATATAGTGGTTTTGTGAGCCGCTCAGAAAACTGTCAAGATTACAGACGATGACATTGCAAGCAATGAACTTAAGAAACTGGTCAACATCCAGATACTCCGCGTACCGTTCCTGAAACTCGTCATCTCCCGCCTTGTGGATCAGTCGAGCAAACTCGATCACCCGTTTTTTCTGCTCCTCCGTGGGGTCGGTCTTTGGCACATATCCAATCTCGTACTCGGCCCAATCCTCGCCAAAATACCGGAACAGACCGAATGTACTCGGCTTCATCAGCAGCCCGTTGGAGGAGCCGTAGTTGCGTTTAAGGAACCGCTTATCCTTCTGCTCCACCACGGTGTACAACCCGATCGGTTTTCGCTCCGTCTCCCCGGGAATCGTTAGAGCCACTCTAGCGTACCCCACGCGTGAGGATGGGATGCCCGCCTCACGAAACATCTCGTACGACAAAGCCTCCCGCATAAGCGATGGATCGGTAACATTGTTGTTCAAGTTAATCTTGGTCATCCCCCGAAACTCCTGCCCCTTAACATACTCATTGAAATCGATCTTGAATGAGTACCGGCCAGCACCATGCCCCTCGATGAATGTGCCGTTGCCCTTATAACGCACACCAACATCCTGCACCGTCTCGCCGTCAATCTCGACATCGCCCTTGCCGTACTGATGATCGACACCAAGATATCCGGCCAAGCCGGGGCGAGTGGATTTTTCACTCCGAAAATGGCCACCCTGAGTGGCGTCCTCAATCAGGTCACCAAACGCCTCGCCAACCGCCTCACCATCCAAACGTACATGCGCCGGCGGCTGCAGCTTGGCCCACTCGTCCGGCTTGATGGTGATGTGAACATCGATCACGTTGTCCAACCCGAACAATGATGCCGATGGATCATCCTGGGCAACCGCTTGGACAAACGACAAGGCTATCGCAAAAGATATCAATGAGTAAATACGACTCATATAATATATGTATACAGTCAATTTGGCGCAAAAGGTTACAATCAGCTGCAGAAAAGCTGATGTAACTTTCCGAACATGCGACTTAAAAATCGATTAACTGAATCTCACCGTCAAGAATCTCAATTTTCAGAGAATGCAGACTGGCACCAGCACAGGGACCCTCAACACACAAGCCGGTTTTTGGGTGGTACATCGCACCGTGCGTCTGGCAGACGAATAGGCTGGCGTCGCTATTGAAAAACTGACCGTCGCCGTAGTCGAGCGATAGCGGTTGGTGGCGGCAGAGATTCTCGTAGGCGACAATTTCGCCCCGGTAATTGGCCACAAACGCATCCACGCGGATGCCGTCGCGCTGAAAGGAAAACCGCTTGGTCGCGCCCTCGGGCAGGTCGTCGAGCCTGGCCACTTTTTTGGGCATCAGCCGTTGGCCAAGGCGACGCCCTCGTTGAGGCTGCCACGCCGGTAGCCTTTTGTGTCAAGAATGACGTCGGAGAAACCGGCCTCGCGGATTTGCAACGAGACGGTCTCCATCATGCCCTCGGCGACGAACCGTTTGATCTCCGCTTGGCCAAGCTCGAGCCGGGCCAGCGCGCCGCCAGGCTGGTCGTGGTGGCGGACGCGCACTTCGCGGAAACCGGCGTCGCGCAGCACACCCTCGGCCTGTTCGACCATCGCCAGTTTCTCCGGCGTGACCGCCTGGCCGTACGGGATGCGGGAGCTGAGACACGGCATCTGCGGCTTGTCGGCGGTCGGCAGGCCCAGCGCAGCGGAGAGAGTGCGGATGTCGCCCTTGGCCAAGCCGGCCTCCTTGAGCGGGGCGCGCACTTCGAACTGCTTGGCCGCCTCGGCGCCGGGCCGGTGGTCGCCGATGTCGCTGGCGTTTTCGCCGTAGGCCAATACCGCGAAACCGCCCTCGAGCGCAATCGGCTCGAGCCGGGTGAACAGTTCATGCTTGCAGTAGTAGCAGCGGTTGACAGGGTTTTCGGTGTAGTCCGGATTGGCAAACTCCCGCGTGTGGACAATCCGTAGCGGGAAACCGTGCGCCTCGGCGATTTCGCGGGCCTCGGCCAGTTCGCGGCGCGGCAAACTCGGCGAGTCGGCGAGCACGGCGAGCATCCGGCCGGCGAGCACCTCGTGGGCGACGTGTGCCAGAAGCACCGAGTCCACCCCACCCGAATACGCCACCAAACAGGATTCGTACCCGCGCAGGACATCGCGCAACCGGTTGAGCTTGTCCGCCGCCATGAGAGCGCTCAGGTGGATGTGAGGGCTCGGAGGAAGTGGATAATCTGCTCGCCGGAACTTTCGACAATAACGCCGGCGACGATCCAGTAACCGAGTACCCGGGCGACTTTGTCCTTCGGCCGCGGCGGGCGCTTGGCGGGGGCTTGGACTTCCTGTGGTGTTGGTTCAGGCATGACGTGGTCGTTTTACTCAGGCTTGGCCACCTGCTTGGTGGTTCGCAGGTAACGGATCAAATCTATCACGTCCCGGTCCCGGAGGGAAGCCAGCAGCCCCTCCGGCATCATGGAGGTGGGGATGGATTCGCGCGACTGAATCTCCGACTTGGCCACAGTCACCGGCGGCAAACCGACGACACGCAAAACGAGCTGCTGATCGTTCTCGCTGGCCAGTGTCCCGGCCAAAGTCTGGCCGCCGCGGGTGGTGACGAGCAGCAACTGGTAGCCTTCCGGAATCTCGCCGCTTGGGTTCAAAATATTCTCGAGGATATAGTCGAGATTGGCGCGGTTGGAGCCGGTAATGTCCGGGCCAATTTCGCCGCCCTGCCCGTATAATTTGTGGCAGGCAAAACAGGTCCGCTCGTAAACCGCGCGGCCGTTGTGGACGTTGCCCCTTTCCAAGGCGCCGTCGGTGAGCAGCGCGCGGTACCTGGCAAATGCCGCCGCCTTGTCGGCGGAGAGCGACTCGACCGCGCCCCAAACATCGACAAAACCCGGGCCGACAACCCGGCGCAGCTGCCGGACGACATACGCCGGGACGTCGCGTCGCGGCACCGCCCCAGACTGGATCGCCGCGGTGAGTTCATTGCCGTACGACGGACGGGAGGCCAGCGTCTGGATTGCCGCAGACTTGTCTCCGGCGTCGAGCTTGGCGTAGCGCCCGAGCAGCGCACGCGGGAAACTTGCCTCGTCGTAATTCGCCATGGCACGGATCGAGTCAAGCCGCAGCGCGTCGTCTTCAAGCAGGGCGACCAGACGACCCTTCAGCCCGGCGTGATCCTGCGATGCGAGCCCGCGCAGGGCAGTCTGGCGGTCAGCCGACTTGGCCTTGGCGTTGTCGAGCGTGGCGAGCATCGCCGCCGCCGCACCGGTGTCGCCGAGGATTTGTGCAACCCGCGTGGCCAACGGCGCGCCGTACAGCTTGGCGTATGTTGCGGCCCAACTCGGCGGTGCCTTCACATCGCGCAGCCCTTTCAGTCCGGCGCTGAAACCGCGGAGCAGCCCGGCGACCGTCTCGTCGTCCTGCGCTTGGCCAAGCGCCTGGGACAGCGCCTCCAGTTCGCCGGCATCGACGGCGCGACGGGCGATCGATTCGGTAACGAACGGCAGGCGGCTGGCCATAGCCAGATCCATGGCGTGCGCCGGGTTTTCCGGGACGAGCGGCTCGATGCCGTACCAGATCAGCTTGGGCAAATTGTGGTCGGCGGCATCCCCGGCGTGCGAGACGAGGCCGGTGGCGATGGCCCAGCGGGCGTCAAGCGCCATGCGCTGCAGCGCCGAGGCCAGGTACAGCCGCACGACCGGCGACGAGTCGCGCTTGGCCAAGGCGGCGAACTCCTCAAGCGCTCGGCCGGAGGGCGACTTGTCCTCGCAAAGCAGTTGAATCGACCAGGCGCGAATGTGTGCGTCACGGTCGCCGAGGTTCCGTAGCAGGCCAGCTTCGTCCAGGCCGCCGGTCACGTGCAGCGCCCAAAGCGCACGCAGCCGGTGGTCTTCATCTTTGTTTTCGCGAAACATCGTTTTCAGCGCGCGATGCGTGCCGTTGGCCAAGCGGCCATTGATCGCCCGGCCCTGCAACACCACCCGCGCGCGTCGGGCGTGCCAGGCGCTGGAGCTGGCTTGGTAGTCGATGAGCCTGGCGTCACTCAACTTGGCCACGTCGGCGTAACGGCCTTCCCAGTTCTTGGCCAAGCTCTCTTTCGGCGAGAGCCGGAAGATGCGCCCGGTGTTTTTTTGCAAAACCTCCTTGCCGCAGATGTCGGCATCGTGCCAGTCGAGCACATAGACGTCGCCGCCCGGGCCGATCTCCATGCTGAAACCGATCCACTGCGCGTTGTTGGCCTTCATGAAATCCTTGTGGTGTTTGCCGACAAACCCGGAACCGCTTGGCACCAGTTCATCGGTCAGCACCGCGTGCTCGTGGATGTTGGCCATGAAGATTTTGCCGTGATACTCGTCCGGGAAGGCGTCGGACAAATACACCCGCGCACCGCCGTGCGCCGAGCGGTGGCGGTGATCGGCGATCGTTCGGATGTCGCTGTAAACGTACGGGTTGAAATGCCGGCCGCTCTGCCGGTGATACACGCCACCCGGAATGACGTGCCACAGGTGCGGGATCACGCAGGCGCTGATGAAGAACTGGCCCTTCGCGTCGTAGTCAATGCCCCACGGGTTGCTGAAGCCGTGCGCGACCACCTCGAAGCGATCCTTCACCGGGTGATACCGCCAGACGCCGCCGTTGATCGCCGTGCCTTCGCCGTCGAACTCGACCGATTTCGGGTACGGTTCGCCCGGCTTGAAAATGCGCCCTTCGCCCCTTGGCCTGCCGACGACCGACGGCGTGAAAACGCCCTGGCAGCCGTACAGCCAGCCGTCCGGTCCCCAGTGGAGACTGTTGACCACCTCGTGCCGGTCGCGAATGCCCCAACCGGTCAGGCGCACCTCGATGTCGTCGACGTCCGCCCGGTCATCGCCGTCGCGGTCCGGGACAAATAGCAGGTTCGGCGGCGCGCCGAGCCACAGCCCGCCCAGGCCAACCGCCACGGCCGACGGGAACGGGATGCCGTCGAGAAACACCGAGCGCTTGTCCGCCACACCGTCGCGGTCGGTGTCCTCCAAAATCAAGATTCGACTGTCGCCCGAGGCCGAAAAACCGCCGCCGCGCGACTCGTAGTCACGGTTTTCCGCCACCCACATTCGGCCGCGGTCGTCCCAGCAAAACGCCATCGGCTGCGTGATCATCGGCTCGTTGGCCCAGGCGTTGACCGCGAAACCCGGCTCGATGGTCGACTGTGCCACCGCCGCCTCCGGCGTGAGAAACTCGGCCGCACGCCCCTCGCGCTGGGCCAGGCCCCAGAGCACGCCCGTGCCGCGCTGGCCGGTGTAGCGCATCCAGCGCTGCGTGAGGTCGTTGTTGTCGAGCGTGCCGCTGTAAACATGAACCTGATGGCGAATGGTCTCGGTGTTGCCCCTGTCAATTTTCCAGTCGCCGAGCCGCGCGCGCACCGGGCCGACGCCGAGTTGGCCGTCGACGCGCCACGGCTGCGGGTAGCCGCCGTTTTTCGGGTGGTCAAAAATCGCGATGTGCCCCCAGTCGCCGCGGCCGTCGATCTCCATGCCGACGTCGAGCCACGTAGCGCGCCGGCCCTCGGCAGCCGCGCCAATTTCGCGCGCGCCGTTGACGACGCGGCCCTTCGTGCCGGGCTTCCAAGGCATACGGAGAAACAGCCCGCCGTAATTGTATTTGCCGATCGTGACATCGATTCGCGCCTGGCCGCGCCATTCGAGGTCGAGGACGTGGCGGCCGCCGTCGGAGCGCATTGACCACCGCTGTGTCTCGGTCAGCACCGCGTTGCCGTCGGCGTCAAGCAGGTCGTACACCGTCTCCCAGCGCACCGACTCGCCCTTGGCCTCGAGCACTTTCACGCCCCTGCGCTTCCAGTAATCGCCGCCGGGATGGTGGAAAAAATCACGACCGTTCACGCGGGTGAACCCCCAGTACAGTCCGGTCTGGTGTCGATGATGCCCGGGGCTGTACTCGGTGAGGGTGCCGTTGCCGTCCGGCGCAACGATCGGGTGCAAATACGGCCGGTGATCGGCGGCGGCGTGCTGCGTAACCAGCGGCTTGGCCAAGCCGTCGCGATGGACTGTGATCGTGCCGGAGCCTTCGTTGTGTCTGGCTTCAAGCGGGGCAGCAGCGGCGGTGGCAAAGCCAAGCGCGGCCAAAGGGAGCGTTGCGAAAAAAAATTTCATCTTGAAAACAAGCCTCACGACAATCCATTCGGGATTCGTCGGGCAACTGCGGCGATGCTACCGGGTGGGCGGCAAACGGCAACCGAAAACGGGACACAACCCAGCGCTTGGCCAAGCGGTGGCCGAAAAAGGTCGCCTCCCCGCCCGACAGTCGCGACACTCCGGCCCGCAAAATGATGAAAACATTCTTCCGAATGGTGGCCACGCTGGCGCTTGGCTTGTACGGCGCGGCGGCACTTGGCCAGCGCACCGACGCGACGTTGTCGATCGGGGTCTCGCCGATCGACGGCGATGCCACGCGCCAAACAATCGCGCTCACGATCCGCGACGCGGAGGCCGGCTCGAAACTTTTCATCCAAGGCTCCCCCGACCTCAAACAGTGGGAGGAGCTTGACCAAGTGGTCGCCCAGAAAACGCCCCTCCACTGGGAGACCCAACGGCCGGCCGCTGAGTCGTCCTTTTTTGTTCGGTTGAAAGTGGAACGGCCACCCGATGTGATGGAAGATGGTATTTATGCGAAGATCACGACGAATCTCGGTGAGATGACGGCCCGTCTCGAGTACGAGAAGGTGCCTCTCATTGTCGCCAACTTCATCGCGCTGGCCGAAGGCACGAAGTTTTACAGCAAGGATCCCCAGATATTCCCGGCCGACCCCGAGGGCAAGCCATACTTTGACGGGCTGATTTTTCACCGCGTCATCAAAGACTTCATGATCCAGGGCGGCTGCCCTCAGGGCAACGGAACCGGAAACCCCGGCTACTTTCTGCCGGACCAATTTCATGCCGACCTCAAGCATGACGGTCCGGGCGTCCTGTCGATGGCCAACTCCGGTGAGCACACGAACGGCAGCCAATTTTTCATCACCCATGCTGCAACACCGTGGCTGGACTACACCGATACCCGTGCCGGACACCACTCCGTTTTCGGCAGGGTGATTCACGGTCTCGATGTCGTCGACAAGATCGCCGGCATTGATGTCAGCGGCCCGAGCAAACCTACAACCGACGTCATCATAGAGAGCATTCGCATCCTACGCGTGGGGGAGGAGGCGGAGGCATTCGAAGCCACCGAGGCATCGATCGACCAGATGCTGCGCGACATCGCCGCGAGGCAGATGGAGGAAATCAAGGAATTGCTAAAGATCGAGCCCACCGAGTCAGGGCTCATTTATGAGGAACTGAAGCCGGGGAACGGTGCGCTTGTGAAAGACAGCGACACGGTCACGTTTCATTTCATTGCGGAATTGATCTCCGAGGCGAATGAGTTTGGCCGAATATTCGCCGACTCAGTGAACCCGGCACCCGCGCCACTTGTAATCTCGATGGAGAATTTAGCGAAATCGCTGCCCGGCGTCGCCGAGGGTCTAAAGCGGATGAAAAAAGGAGGCCATGCGGTGCTGTACATTCCGCCAGAGCTAGCCTACGGCAAGCTCGGTTGGTTCGCCAATCGCGTGCCGGCGCACTCGGTGGTGCTGATGGAAATACTGCTGGCCGACGTGACACCCGGAGGGTGATCAGCGCAGTTTTGCGCGGTAAAACTCGCGGATGGCGCGGGTGGTGTTGGAGTACTCGAGAACGCCGGAGCCGTCGAGCAGCTCCAGCTCCGGGCCGGCCTCCCACGTCTTCAAGTCTGGGCTGCGGTCGAGCGAGAACCGCTGGCCGGGGAAGCCGCGAAAGCCGAATTGGTTCGTGACCTCGCCATCGGCGGCGACGCTGCGCTCCCAGCGGATCAGGATCGGGTTGGTGCGCGGTACGATTTGCTTTCGAAGAATGATCCCCTCGAGTCCCACGGACAGAAATTGGCCGTCGTTGGCCAACGCGCCGTAGAGCGACAGGCCGGTGACCGTGCCCTTGGCCTCCCACGACTCGAGGTCATGGCTGGTCAACACGGTACCGTTCGCGCCGACGACGTACCACGTGCCCCCGACTTGGGTGACGTCGTTGAGCCATTCGCTGGTGCCGCTGTCGCGCCTGGCCCAAGTCTCGCCGTCACCACTGGTGAGGATCGTTCCCGCCTGGCCAACGGCGACCAGTTGATCGTCGAACGCGCGCACGCGATAAATCCAGCGGGACGTGCCGGAGTCGCGCCTGGCCCAGTCGACGCCGTCGGGCGAGGTGAGGATGACGCCGTCCTCGCCGGTGGCCATGAATTGCTCCCCGAACGCCTCGACGCTGGTGAGGATGCCGGTGACCGGGGCCTGGTGAGCGGCCCATTGTTTGCCGTCGCGCGTCGTCAGCACAGTGCCCTTGCCACCGGTAACAACCCACGTGCCGCCAAGCGCGGCGACGCCCTGCAGGTCGTTCTCGGTCGGCTTCGGCTCGACCGCCTCCCAGACGACGCCGAGGGTGTTGACCTTGTTGGTCTCCGCTTGGCCAAGGTCGTTTTTCGTCACCACGTTGGTCCATGAGTTGTGGCTGGTCAGCAGCCGTCCGTGGTTGCCGACGGCGACGAGCAGGTTCGTCGTCCCGCCGACCCCGAGCAGGATCGACTCGGTCGCCGCCTCGGGCACGACCTCGAGGTTCCACGCGACGCCGTCGCGGCTCGTCAACACGGTGGCATGGTCGCCGACGGTGACCATCAGGTCGCCGACCCGGTTGATGTCCCAAAGCCAGTTGCGCACCGAGTCGTCGGCGCTGAACCAGTACAGGTAGGCGTCGTCCTCCTCGTCGCGCACACTGTCCACGAGCATGCCGGTGCGGCCGCCGAGCAGGTATTTGCCGTCCACCTCAATCGCGCTGTAATAGGTCCAGTCGGGCGGCGGCGACGGGTTGATGCCGTCGTCGGCCTCGAGCAGGTCCACCCAGTACATGAAAAAATCGAGTACACCCTTTCGCACGACGTTCTCGCCGGCGATGATGACCTCTGACGGCGTGCCGGTGACGGCATTCAGGTTCTTGTCGGTGCCGGAACTCGCCGCAAGCCACGAGACGCCGTCGTTGTAACTGAGCAGCACGACGCCGTCGTCGCCCACGGCCCAGAGCCGCTTGTTGACGTAGGCCAACGCGTTGAGGTCGCGGTTCGTCCGGCTTTGGCGCTTGATCCACGAGTTACCGTTGGTGCTGGTGGCCACGAGGCCGCCCTCGCCGACGGCGACAAAATATTTGCCGGTCCACGCTAACGCGTGGATGTGGTTGCCGTACCGAAAGGTTTGCCTGCGCCACTTCCGGCCGTCGGTGCTGGTGTAGAGCGTTCCGTTGCTGCCACCGGCCATAATCATCTCGTCCGATGCCGCCAACGCGCGGAAGGCTTCATCCGTCGGCGTATCCAACTCACCCGGCGTGAACTGTGCCTCGCTCTCACTGTAAAGCAACGTGCCACTGTCGCCGGCCACGACCGCCTGCTCCGCGAAGAACTCGACCGCGCGCAGCGTCTGCTCCACGCCGCTCGTGCGCGGGAACCATTGCACCCTGTTTTGGCTGGTGTGAATCGACCCATTATCGCCGACCTCGATCGCGAAGTCATCGCCGTTGGCAATGGCGCGGATGGAGTTGCCGTGCGGCCGGGGGTTGGACCAGCGCCACGGCCCCTCCTCCGCCTTGGCCAAGCCCGGAGCAACACATGCCAAAAGGCCAAGCGCGAGCCAAAGCGGAGCAAAACGAGGTGATCTTATTTCTGAAATTCCCACTGCAAAAAGACTCAATATATTTTGTTTTAGCACCGATTATGCCAGCTATCTACGAGTTCAAATATGCCTCATTTGCTTATTTAGACTTTTGATCAAGTCGAACTCAGTTATTTAATAAACGCATGACGCGTGGATTTCGCGCATAAGCTGTGTTCCCCAACCAAAAGGCAGGCACGCTTTAATGCATGCCTGCCCTCCGGTAAATCAAAACTTGGCCAGGCGTTCGGGGCGCTTGGCCAAGCGGCAAACCTTTAACGGCGATGACCGCGACGTCCGCCGCGTCTCGAGTGACGCCCCTTTGAATCCCGATGCCCATCGCGGCCAACCCGGGCCTGCCGACCCTTCGGGCCGCGCGGCCCATCGTGCCCACCGCGTGCCTGCGGCCCCCTTGACCCGCCTAACCCCTTGAACCCGCCTCGAGCCTGTGGCCCGCGCCCACCGCGCTGGGCGGCTTCGCGGCGCTTCTTCCACATTTCGACCACGTGTTGCGGCGGGCCGGCCTGGCCTCGACCGCCCTTCGCAGCGGCGATGCGCTTCTTCATCATCTCGCGCATTCCTGCCGGAGGGCCACCTTCCTTGCCGCGGCGGCTAAGTTGTCCCTTGAACCCGCCTCGAGCCTGTGGCCCGCGTCCACCGCGCTGGGCGGCTTCGCGGCGCTTCTTCCACATTTCGACCACGTGTTGCGGCGGGCCGGCCTGGCCTCGACCGCCCTTCGCGACGGCGATGCGCTTCTGCATCATTTCGCGGGCGAATTGCGGCGGGCCGCCCTGTGGTCCACGGTGTTGGCCGCCCTTGGCAGCGACACGTTTCTTGGCCGCCATCGCCCGTTTTTTGATTTCGGCGATGCGGTCGGAAGCGTTGCCCCGGCGATCCTGGCCGCGCTTGGCGTGCTCGCCCCGTTTGCCCCCGCGATGCCCGCGGTCATCATCCGCCATCACGGCGGAAGTCATCCCCGCCCCCACCAGGAGGGCAGCCGTCATTCCAATAATCTTGCTGAGTTTCATGATTCTGTTTCCCATCCCAGCCATGTGGCCGGATGCACCACTAGTCGTTCCGGGGACGGCGGGGGTTACAAGATTTCGGACGGCCGGCGATCAATCCTCCAGCTCATTGGCCAGGATCATCTCGCGCGTGTAGTACAGCAACCGGCCGCAGTTTGTGCAGGCGACCCTCTCCCGACCGCTCTTGGCGTTGACGATCTCCTGAGCCTGCAGCTTCATGTGGCAGCCGCCGCAACTGCCGTGGTCAATGCCCACGACCACCCTGCCCCCCTTCGTGTCGAGCAGCCGCTCGTAATGCGTGAGCGTTTTCTCGTCAATCGCCTCGGCGAGGGTTTCGCGTTCCTCGTCCAGCTCGTCCAGTTCCGTCCCGAGATTTTTCTCGCGCTCATCGAGTTCAGAGAGCAACTTGGCCTCGGAAGCCTTGGCCGCATCGACCACCTGGCTGGCCTCCGCGAGTTTCGCCTTAAATGCCTCCTGCTCCTCCATCAACTCCAGTTCCTGATCCTCGAGTTCCGAGATCGCCTTGCGAACATGCTCGATTTCCCGGGCCAACGCCTGGTACTCCTCGTTCTTCTTGGTCTCGAGTTGCTGCTGGGAATATTTCCGAATCTGTTCCTTCTTGGACTCCACCTCGTTTTCCAGGTCCTTCCGCCGCACCTCCAGCTGCATCTGGGCCTGCTTGGCCTGCTCCAGCACCTGCTGGGCCTGGAGACTCTCCCGCCTGGTTTTCTCCCGCTCGGGATCGATCGATTCCAGCTCGGCCTCAAGCCGGGTGGCCTTCGAATCGCGATCCTGTAAGACCAAAAGTTGGCTGATTGCCTCGTTCATCAGGCCGGCCATCTTTACCCCCTTTGCCATCCCGGGTCAACGACCGCACGCCTTCAATGGGAAAAAAGGGCCGTTGACCGTCCGCAAAAAACAGATTGCCAAGTGCCCGCGCCAACGGCAAACTGTCCGGCCCTTTGGTCGGGACGTGGCGCAGCTTGGTAGCGCGCCTGGTTCGGGACTAGGAGGTCGCGGGTTCAAATCCCGCCGTCCCGACCATCTCCTTTTCATAGTGTTTTCTCAAATCCAACTTTTTAAGACGCTAGAATTATGCCCTCAAAACTTGAAATAGTCACAAAATGAGTCACTCAAAAAACTACAGCAGAACAGGATGAGCAACTGAAGCTGGCTTATCAGAATGGTCAAAGCTACGCGCAGATTGGCAAAACCTTTGGCATATCAAGGATGAGTGTCTATCGCCGCTTGAAAGAACACATCGAAGCGAAAAAGGAATTAGAAACCAGTTGCATAAATAATCAATAAAGCTAAACTTTGGGCGACATGAAACACATATTAATAACAACAATCGCAGCCGTGGTGCTGCTGGGGTGTAGCGAGTCGCAGACGACAGAACTGCCACCAGAACCACCAGACATCTCAATTCACCGTGCTGCCTTGGATGGAAACATTGAAGCCGTCAAACAGCACTTGGCCGCTGGTACAGATGTGAATAAGTGGCGGTCAGTGATCAATGATGGGGTCATATTCCGAGGAACACCGCTGCATATGGCCGTGTCCGAAGGCAAGAAGGAAATCGCCGAACTCCTAATTGCTGAAGGCGCAGATGTTAATGCAAATGGTAAGAGTGATGGCTTATCGATCCACGTTAAGTTTAAGAATTACTTTGGTCCCGCACAAACTCCTTTGCATTCAGTGACAACCAAGGGAATTGCTAAATTACTAATCGACAAAGGTGCGAATGTGAATGCGAAGGATGAGTGGGAATCGACTCCTTTGCATTATGCCGCTCTGGAAGGCCACATGGAAGTCGCTGAACTCCTTATCGACAAAGGTGCGGATATGAGTGCGAGGGACTCTTATAATCGAACACCTCTGCTTCTTGCAACTTCTGATAACCACAAAGATATTGCAGAGC
>NYYJ01000171.1 GCA_002686755.1 Verrucomicrobiales bacterium | reverse complement strand
TGAACAACACGTGGTCGGTCTTCATCGGGCCGTACTTGGTCGCCACCGTGGTGCCTTCAATCAGCGGCAGCAGGTCGCGCTGCACCCCTTCGCGGCTGACCGATCCGCCGCGCACGTCGCTGACTGCGATCTTGTCGATCTCGTCGAGGAAGACGATGCCGTTGGTTTCCGCATTCTCCACCGCGACGCGGTTGACGTCGTCCTGGTCCATGCGGTTTTCGGCCTCTTCATCGACCAGCCGGTCCCATGCATCGGGCACCTTCAGCTTGCGGCGCTTGAGCGGGCTCTTGCCCATGGCCTTGCCGAACATGTCGGACAGGTCGATCATGCCGACCCCGCCGGGCATGCCGGGGATATCCATCGGCGAGCTGGGGGCCTCGCGCACTTCGATCTCGACTTCGGTATCGTTCATCGAATTATCGACGATCCGCTGGCGGAACGCCTCGCGCGTCGCTTCGCTGGCATTGTCGCCGACCAGCGCGGTCAGCAGCCGTTCCATCGCGGCCTTGCTCGCGGCCTCGAGCACCGCGTCGCGGCGGCGTTCCTTTTCCAGCCGGATGGCTTCCTCGACCAGGTCGCGCGCGATCTGGTCGACATCGCGGCCGACATAGCCGACCTCGGTGAACTTGGTCGCCTCGATCTTGATGAAGGGGGCCTCGGCCAGCTTGGCCAGCCGCCGGCTGATCTCGGTCTTGCCGCAGCCGGTGGGGCCGATCATCAGGATGTTCTTGGGGGTCACCTCGTCGCGCAGCTCGGGGCCGAGCTGCTGGCGGCGCCAGCGATTGCGCAGCGCCACGGCAACCGCGCGCTTGGCATCCTTTTGGCCGATGATGTGTTCGTCCAGCGCGGCGACGATCGCCTTGGGGGTCAGTGCTTGTGTCATGTCTTCCTGTCGTCATCCCGGCGCGAGCCGGGACCTGTCTCGATTTGGCGCTCGGCCGAAAGCGCTCCCGGCTTTCGCCGGGATGCCGCAGATCAAACCGTTTCGACGGTCACATTGCCGTTGGTGAACACGCAGACATCGGCGGCAACCGCCATGGCCTTGCGCGCGATGGTTTCGGCGTCGTCCTCGTAATCGACCAGCGCCTTGGCCGCGCTGAGCGCGTAATTGCCGCCCGACCCGATGGCCGCGATACCGCCTTCGGGTTCCAGCACATCGCCATTGCCGGTGAGGACCAGCAGGTTTTCCTCGTCCGCCACGATCATCAACGCTTCGAGATTGCGCAGGTACTTGTCCATGCGCCAGTCCTTGGTCAGCTCGACCGCGGCGCGCAGGAGCTGGCCATTGTACTGCTCGAGCTTCTTCTCGAGCCGTTCGAACAGCGTGAAGGCATCGGCAGTCGCGCCGGCGAAACCGGCTACGACCTTCTCGCCTTCGCCGATCCGGCGCACCTTGCGCGCATTGGGCTTCATCACGGTGTTACCCATGGAAACCTGCCCGTCGCCGGCGATGACCGTGGCACCGCCGCGCTTCACGCCGATAATGGTGGTGGAATGCCACTGGGTCAGCCCGTGGCGATTGTCTCTATCATCCATGCGCGCGATATGGGGCGCGCGCGGCGGGGGTCAAGCCGGAGCAGGCCCGCAGGCTTACTGCCCCTGGCCCAGGCCCGGCTGGCCGACTGCACCGATATTGCCGAACAGGTCTTCGAGGAAGCTGCGTTCGCGGCCCAGCGTGGGCGTCTCGTCGCCATCGGGGCGCAGGTAGACCACCTGGTCCATGCCCGTACGCTCGGCCGAAACGACATTGCCCGCGGCATCGAATTTCACTGCCAGCACCGAATGCTCGCGAATCCGCGGGCGAACGAAGGGTTTGCGGCCCGTCGTGCTCGACACGTAGTACCAGGTCTTCTCGCCATACTGGCTTTCGAACGTCGGACGCCCCAGCGTACCGGTGACGCTGCGCTCATTGTCGATCCCGGGCTGGACCGATTGCACCAGCGTGGCATCGACGATGTAGCCACGCGGCTCGCGGATCGCGGTGCAGCCCGTCGCGGCGATGGCGGCAGCGCCGATTGCGGCAAGGCCCAGAATTTTCGACCTGTTCATGGGAACAGCAAATCTCCGTCTTTCGGCAGGCGCTTGGCCGCAGGCGGCCACCTCCCTATATGCTTGGCCCACGCCTTAATCCGAAAGCGCCAGCCCATGCAACTCGGCATTGGGGGGCGCTTGGGGATCGCGGCCTGTATTGCCGCTGAACGGAGTTGTTTGTGCCCTTCCTAGCCCGCCTTTTCGGCAACGTCTTTTCCCTTGGCCCCGACCCGCGCGAAGAGTGGCGCCCCCTGTGGCAGCGCACCGTTGCCGAAGCCCGCGATCCCGACTGGTATCGTATGTGCGGCGTCGCCGACAGCGTCGAGGGTCGCTACGACATGATCACGCTGGTGCTCACGCTGGTCATGCTGCGGCTGGAAGACGAAGGCGGGATGGCCGCCAGCACCGCGCGGCTGACCGAACTGTTCGTCGAGGACATGGAGGGGCAGCTGCGCGAAGCCGGAATCGGCGATCCCACCGTAGGCAAGAAGATCAACGCGCTGATGGAAAGCATGAACGGCCGCATCGGCGCCTATCGCGAAGGATTGCGCAGCGATCCGAAGGTGCTGGTCGAAGCCGTGCGCCGCAATGTCACCATGGCGCAGCCCGACGAGGCCGAGGCGCTGGTCCAGCGCATGGCCGCGCTGCATGCCCGGCTCGAGCGGACGAGCATGGATCAGCTGCGGGCGGGCGAGTTTGCCGCATGAGCGCACCCGAACTCAGCCGTCCGATCAAACCGCGCGCCCTGCCTGCAGGGCCATTGACCGTGGACGCCGGCGAGACCGAACGCGCAGCGCTTGCTGCACGGTTCGGCGTCACCGCCATCCCGGCGCTTACCGCCACCGTGGATTTCGGCACCAAGGATGATGCCGTGCTGGCAGAAGGCACATTGGCCGCGACCATCACCCAGCCCTGCGCGGTCACGCGCGAGGAACTGAGCTATGACGTGAGCGAGCCGCTCATGCTGCGCTTCGTGCCCGCCGGATCGGTGCCCGACTATGCGCCCGACGAGGAAATCGAGCTCGACGCCGAGGATCTCGACCAGATCGAATATGAAGGCGATGCGTTCGATCTGGGCGAAGCGATCGCGCAGACGCTCGCGCTGGCGATCGATCCCTATCGCGAAGGTCCGGGCGCCGAGGAAGCGCGCCGCAAGGCCGGCATCGTAAGCGACGAGGAACAGGCCCCGAGCGGTCCGCTGGCCGAGGCGCTGGCGGCGTTGAAGAAGGACCAGGCATGACGGCGCTCACAATCACCCCCATGGCTTCGCTCGAGGAGCTCGTTCCGGCGCTCGCGGCAGAAGGGCTGCCGGTGGATGATATCGAAGACGACGGGCGCGCGTTTTTCGCCTTCCATCACGCGGGTCGCTGTATCGGTTTCGGGGGGATCGAGGGCGATGGCCGGGACCGCATTCTGCGCTCGGTCGTCATCCTCGGCGCCGCGCGCGGTCAGGGCACAGGGCGCGAGGCCGTCGCGCTACTGGAAAGCGAGGCGCGCCGTCAGGGTGTCGCCCGGCTGCATTTGCTGACCACCACCGCAGCGGACTTTTTCCGGAAGCTGGGTTACCGCGATCACGACCGCGAGGATGCGCCCGCAGCGGTCGCATCCTCGCGCGAATTCGCCGCGCTGTGCCCTGCCAGCGCCGAATACCTGGTCAAGCCGCTGTAACCCATCAGAACGGAATATCGTCAGCGAGGCCGTCGTAGTTCGAACCGCCGCCCCGGTTCCAGCTGTCTGGTTGCAGCCGAGGCAGCCGGCCAAACCCCATAGCCAGCGTGCAATAATCGCAACCTTTTCGCCACATTGGTGATTTTTTGTGACCGGTCGGCCCCTCCTTCGATTGACGAAGTGAACGTTAACATATAGGTGCCCGTCCATAATCTGGAAGTCTGCATGCGCTGTCCGCGCTTCGCAGGGAGGGGAGACGAAATGAAGTTCGGAAAGAATCAATCTCTCGCGCGGTTCATGACCGGCGCGTCGGTGATCGCGGTAGGCGCAACGGCATCGGTCGGGACCGCGCAGGACGTGGGAACGGGTGCCGAGCCCGCCGAAGCCGCGCAGGAGGTCATGGCTGGCGACGCCGAAAACGTCATCATCGTTTCGGGCATCCGCGCCAGCCTGCAGGACGCGATCAACATCAAGCGCGATGCCGTCGGCGTCGTCGATGCCATCAGCGCCGAAGATATCGGCAAGTTCCCCGACACCAATCTGGCCGAGTCGCTGCAGCGCATCACCGGCGTATCGATCGACCGGGAGAGTGGCGAAGGTTCGAAGGTCACCGTTCGCGGCTTTGGCCCGGACTTCAATCTCGTGATCCTGAACGGCCGCCAGATGCCCGCCTCAGGCCTCGGCTCCTGCTGCGAAGCGCCGGCATCGCGCTCGTTCGACTTCGCCAACCTTGCTTCGGAAGGCATCGCCGGCGTCGAAGTCTACAAGTCGGGCCGCGCTACGCTCCCCTCGGGCGGGATCGGCTCGGTCATCAATATCAAGACTCCGCGTCCGCTCGATCGGCCTGGTTTCCAGGGGTCGATCGGGGTCAAGGGCGTCATCGATCACACCTTCGATGATACCGAGATCACGCCCGAGATCTCGGGGATCGTCAGCAAGACCTTTGCCGACGACACCTTCGGCATCCTGCTGAGCGGTTCGTACCAGCGCCGCAAGGCTTCGCTCGCCCAGTTCAATGCGGGCTGGCGCGAAGGCTATTTGGGCAGCGATTCCTCGAGCTGGGGTTCGCTGCCGACGACCGGCGGGGTGGAAAACCGTCCGGGTCCGGACGATATCTACCAGACGCCGCAGAACGCAGGTTACGATTTCACCAATATCGACCGTGAACGGATCAACGGACAGGCAGTGCTGCAGTTCAGGCCGTCCGACCAGCTTACCGCGACCGTCGATTACACCTTTTCGCAGAACACCATCGATGCGGAGACCAACAGCATCGGTGTCTGGTTCAACCACGGTGCCACCGCCAGCAGCTGGACCGATGGTCCGGTTGCCGGTCCGAACTTCTACGCCGAGGATTTCGGCCCGGGCAAGGATCTCGCGATCACCGGCGCCGTCGCTGCGAACCGCAGCACCAACCGCTCGCTGGGCGGCAATCTGGAATGGTACCACCCGAGCGGCTGGCGCTTCGAGCTGGACGCGCACCATTCGACCGCCGAATCCGAACCGACCTCGCCCTTCGGCAGCAACATCGCGGTCGGCAGCGCCATTTACGGTGTGCAGAGCCAGCGGATCGACTTCACCACCGACATGCCGGTGATCTCGGTCCAGATGAACCCGGGTTCGGAAATCGATGCGTCGAACATCCGCCCCGCCGGCAATGCCTTCCGCAACGCCTACATGCGGGACCGGATCAACGAAGTGCGCCTGTCGGGCGGCAAGGATTTCGACGACGGCTTCATCGAAAGTCTCGATTTCGGAGTCACCTACACCGACAACAAGGTTCGTTCGGCATACGGCTTCCTGCAGACCGACAGCTGGGGCGGCACGCTGAGCGCAGCAGACACGCCCGATGGGTTGTATACGCTGCAGGACCTGCCGGACGATCTTGCGGGCATGGAAGGATCGCAGGATCCGGCCATCATCCCGAATTACTTCAGGGTCGATACCGCTTCGCTGATCGAGCTGCTCGACCGTGAAATCGGCATTTGTACGACGCCCTGGGTCGGCACGCCGACGGGCGAAGGCTGTCTGGCCGAATATGCGGTCGACCGCCGGCTCAACGAACGCACGGTCGCTCCGTATCTGCAGTCGCTGCATGCCTTCGACCTGCTCGCCGACGAGGCGCATCTGCGCCTTGGCCTGCGCTACGAAGTCACCGACGTGTCCAGTTCGGCGCTGGTCACTTCTCCCGATGGCGCATCGCTGGTCTCTTCCAACGAGATCGCCATCCTCGATTCCGACCCGTCGGATACGGTGTTCACGACGCTCAAGGGCAGTTACGACAACTGGCTTCCCGCAATCGATTTCGACATGTCGCCGGTGCAGGACGTGGTGGTACGGGCATCCTACAGCCACACGATCACCCGCCCCGCCTACAACAATCTGGACGGCGGCTTGACCGTCAATTCGCCGGCGCGTGTCAGTGGCGGCAGCACCGGCTCTTCGGGC
>NYYJ01000170.1 GCA_002686755.1 Verrucomicrobiales bacterium | reverse complement strand
TATTAGCTTCAGGCGCTTCTGGCCTCCGCGCAACGGGTTAGGGTCGATACCGGTGCTAGTCGTCTGCAACGGAATGCCACGGGCGGGGTCCACTCTGCAGTGGAACCTCGTGTGCGAGCTGGCAGAAGCAACGGGATACGGCGCGCCCATAGGAGCAACGGCCCTCGACAGCATATCGCAGGACGGCGTGGACGCCGCTTCGCGCGGGGAACGGATCTACGTGGTGAAACAGCACGACGTGTGGCCTGGCTTGATCGAACGGGTCCAGCGTAACGAACCAGGTATCCGTGTCTGCTACATCTACCGCGATCTACGCGATGTTGCCGTGTCGATGCAGAACAAGTGGTCACGGACGTGGGAAGCGCTGCTCCAGGCACTTGACGAGGCGGTGACCGCGTATGAGGCGCTTGTAGTGGACCCCTAGAACTGGGCACGGGTCTAAGCAACACTCGGGAGTGTTGCCGTCCCAGCGAAAGGGGTTACGACGATGGGGAAACGACGATCGTTCAGCCCGCAGTTCAAGACCGAGGCGGTGCTGGAGCTGTTGCGAGGTCGGAAGACACAGGCCCAGATCTGTCGGGAGCGCGAGATTGGAGCCGACCAGCTCTCGCGCTGGCGTGACCAGTTGCTCGAGCGCCTGCCGTCGGTGTTCGAGAACGGCTCTCACCGGTCCGAGGAACACGCGCGTACCGAGGAGCTGGAACACCTCATCGGGAGACTCACGATCGAACTGGACGCGGCAAAAAAGCTCTCAGGACTCTTGGACTCTCCGCCTCTCAGAAGCGGGAGACGATCATGAGAATGCGGGAGTCCGACCCTGGGGAGTTCTCGACACATCTGCTGTGCCAGGTCGTCGATCTGTCTCCCAGCAGCTTCTACTATCGATCCGCAACCGTGGATGACCGGGAGCTACGCGCGACGCTTCACGAGGTCGCTGCGGAGTTCCCTCGATACGGTTCCCGCCGGCTGGTCGCGCAACTTCGACGCCGGGGTCATGTGGTGAACCGGAAGCGTATGGTTCCCCTGATGCGTGAGGAGGGGATCACCGTCAAGACGAAGCGACGGAGCGGGACGACCGACAGTCGTCACGGACATCCTCGGTATCCCAACCTGGTGAAGGAACTCCTCGCTGAGGACGAGGTGGTCCGACCCGACCAGGTGTGGTGCGCGGACATTACCTACATCCCGCTGCGTCGCGACTTCGTGTATCTTGCGGTGCTGATGGACCTGCACACGCGCTCAATACGTGGCTGGGAACTGGCGGGACATATGACCGATGAGCTGACGCTGTCGGCGTTGCGCCGTGCGCTGTCGAGGCGTCCAGCGCCGGAGATCCATCATTCGGACCAGGGCGTGCAGTATGCTTCGCGGGACTACGTGGAGCTTCTACACTCTCACCAGACGCGTGTGAGCATGACTGCGGTAGGTCGTCCTACTGAGAACGGTCACCTCGAGCGCTTCATGCGCACGCTGAAGGAAGAGGAGGTGTCGCTACACGAATACGAGGACTTCCACGACGCCTACGAGCGCATCGGTGAGTTCCTGGTGGATGTCTACACGCGCAAGCGTATACACTCCGCCTTGGGCTACCTGACCCCGGAGGAATTCGAGACGCAATGTCTGGCGAGTCCACCGGGTGCCACGGAAGCTGCGGCGTCTTGGTAACGACGCTCGAATTCGTGCCCAGTTCTTGGGGTCCACTACAACGTGAACTGCCATGACGCCCCGGCCGACGCCGAGATCACCCGAATAAACGCGATGGAGGATGAGCTAGGCCCGTTCTCAGACGAAGCCGAGCACGTACGCGCGCTCGTTTCGCGTTTCAACTCCCTGTCGCACTACCGGGCCGCAGACAACCTCACGTTCATCATGCGCGCGATCGGGTCGAGCGACTACCCCGGCATGCCCGCAGTGGACGTTCTGTGGCGGCACGAGCGTATAGACGGCGAACGACGGGCGCAGTTCAGGCGATACTACCGCGCCCTGCAGGCTTGGCTGGCGGGCGAGCCACGTGAGCAGGCGAAGCAGGCCGCCGCCGACGGGCCCGAGGAACTGGATGAAGTCTACGCGGCGCTCGGAGATAGCGACGACACCAAGCGGTGGCTCGCCGCATCACTTGCCAAGACGCTCGCGGAATACGTGCTGGTCCCGGAAGACGTCATCGCCGAACACGACGACGAGGCCTACATCCGCGCCCTATACGAAGCCGTCTTGCACCGACACCCGTCCCCCGATGACCTGCGGTTCCGGGTCGCCGAGATGGCGGCCGGCAAGACGCGTGACGAGATGTTCGACGACATACTCGCCGCCAACGAACACACCGGGAACGTGCGCGGGCATATCGCGGCGATACTCAAGCGCTCGGGCGACGAATCGCGGTAACCTTTCGCGGACCGATGGCCACGCCACGCGCGGCCGTCAACATGGGAGGGGAGGACCGTGCGCGACCGCGCCCGCAACCGGACGACATGGCGCGCGATCGCGCTCGGGCTCCTGCTCGCCGTACCGCACGGCTACTTCTCCATCCAGACGCCGACGCCCACGACCGTTTCCCTGATCTACACGGTCGTGCTGACGCTCATCCCGCTGCTGGGGCTCAACGCGTTCCTCCGCAGCCACGGCCGTGCGCCCGCGTTGACACACGCCGACCTGCTCACGATCTACTCGATGCTGTCGATATCGGTCGCCATCGCCGGCCACGACGTGATGCAGGGGTTGGCGCCGGTTCTGGGACACGCGTTCTGGTTCGCCACGCCCGAGAACCAGTGGCAGGCGCTCTTCCACCATCGACTCCCGGACTGGCTGGTCGTGAAGGACATCGACGTTCTGCGCGGTCTCTACGAGGGGGAGTCGTCGTTCTACACGTGGGAGCGCGTGCGCGCGTGGCTGCCTCCCGTGGCGTGGTGGTCGGCGTTCCTCATCACGCTCATGCTCGCGATGCTGGCGCTGAACGTCATCATCAGCCGCCAGTGGACGGAGCGCGAACGGCTCGCGTATCCCATCACTCAGTTGCCCGTGGCGATGATTTCCGAGGGACGGTCGTTCTGGCGTTCGCCGCTGCTGTGGGTGGGCATCGCCGTGAGCGGCGGCATCGACCTGGTGAACGGCCTCCACGCGTTCGTGCCGACCATCCCCGTCCTGCCCGTACGGTCCATCGAGCTGAGTGGGCTGTTTACCGACGAGCCGTGGCGCGCGTTCGGGTGGACGCCGGTCTGCTTCTTCCCGTTCGCCATCGGGCTGGCGTTCTTCATGCCTCTGGAGCTGTCGTTTTCGTGCTGGGCGTTCTACTGGATCTGGAAGATGCAACTCGTGCTCGGCCGCGCGCTGGGCATGCGCAGTCTTCCCGAGTTCCCCTATATCAAGCCGCAGGCTTCCGGCGGGTACCTGGCGCTCGTATCGGTCGCTCTGTGGAAGGGGCGTAGGCATCTCGCGGATGTGGCTCGATGTGTCACGACTCCTTTGAACGGCCCGGACAGAACGACGTACCGCCTGGCAGTCGTGGGATTGGGCGTCTGCGGGGCGGGCATCCTCGCGTTCTCCGTTCGCGCGGGGATGTCGCTGGGCGTGGCGGCGACGTTCTTCGGGTTCTACTTCCTGTTGGCGCTGGCCCTGACGCGTCTTCGCGCGGAGCTCGGCCCGCCCGTCAACGAGCTGTACGACATCGGCCCAGACCAGATGCTCCCGCGCCTTATGGGGACGCGGAGACTCGGCGCCGGGAACCTCGTGATGTTCGGCATGTTCTGGGGAGTCAACCGCGCTCACCGCTGCAATCCGATGCCGTACCAGTTGGAGGGCATAAAGATGGCGCGTCAGCTCCGCGTGGACACGCGTCGCCTGCTTATCGGCATGGCGCTGGCGTCGGTGGTCGGCACGGTGGTGGCGTTCTGGGGCTTCCTGCACGTGCACTACCGCCGTGGCTTCAGTGGCGGCTTCGGATGGGAGGCCTACCGGCACATCCTCCACTGGCTGTCTTTCATGCCCGACGCGGACGCCGCGGCCGGCTCCTTCATGGGCGTTGGGTTCGGCGTGGTGATGCTACTCGCCACCTTGCGTCAGCGGTTTCTCTGGTGGCCGTTGCATCCGGCGGCGTATCCTCTCGCCAGTAGCCTCAACTGGACGATGAGCTGGATGTGGGCGTCCATCTTCGTGAGCTGGCTGCTGAAGTTCGCAGTCCTGCGCACGGGAGGACTGCCTGGATACCGACGGGCGATGCCGTTCTTCGCCGGGTTGATCCTCGGCGACTATCTCGTGGGCGGGGTGTGGAACGTGTGGGGCGTGCTCGCGGACCGGTACATCTACACGTTCTGGCACTGATGCGCTGGCGCCGACGCGGCCCGGTTGCTCCGCCATGCCCCTGCCCGTATTATCCCTCGGGCGCGCTCGCCGAACCTCACGGGAGATCCATGGCATGAGAACAAGACGACAGGGCGTTTCGGGTCTGCTCCTGGCAGCGGCCTTTCTCGTGGCGGCGCCCTTTACGGCGCTGGCGGGCACACAGCTTTGGGACTTCGAGGACGGAGCCGACGGGTGGGACGCTCCTAACGGCGTGTGGGAAGTCAACGGCGGCGAATACCAGGAAGTGTCCGCTGGCGAAGCGGCGATGCACAGCGTCGTCGGCGAAGATAACTGGGACGACTACGTCATCAACGCTAAGGTGCGGATGGACTCGGGCAACTGGGCAGGCATCGTCTTCCGCGTGATGAGCGACTTCGAGTACTACGTCTACTATATGAACGTCCCGGACAACAAGTCGGAGCTCTGGAAGCACAACGACGGGGCCTTCGACGCTCGGAACAACATCACGCAGATCCCCGCTGTGGGCGGCGTGCTCATTGAGAACGAGGTGTTCCACGAGCTGCAGGTGGTCGTGGACGGAGAGACTTTCCAATTGTGGATCGACGGCGAGCTCCAGAGCGAAGACAGTGATCCGTCATACTCCAGCGGCAAGATCGGCGTCTGGGCCTGGGTGACCGCGGCCAGCTTCGACGACGTCTCTGTCACGGGCGACAACATCAAGGACACACTGGCGGTAGAGGCGGGGAACAGGCTCACCACCTCGTGGGCGAAGATCAAGGACACACGCTGACCGCACAGATGATGGCGGCGCGCGGAGCGAGATCCGCTCCGACGATGCGAGCTACGATTCGCCGACAGCGGCGACAGGAGAGACCCATGAAGCTACGTAGATTCGGCATATCGGCTGCGGCGTTCGTCGCTGCTTGTGCGCTCGTGCTACCCGTGCCGGCCACGGCAGGGACCCAGGTGTGGGACTTCGAGGACGGCGCCGGCGACTGGGACGCGCCCAACGGAACCTGGGAAGCCAGTGGCGGCGTGTATTCCGAAGTCTCCGGCGCGGACCCCGCGATGCATAGCGTGGTCGGCGACGACAGTTGGGACGATTACGTCGTCTCCGCGAAGGTCCGCCTGGATGAGGGCAACTGGGCGGGCATAGCCTTCCGCGTGCAGAGCGACTTCGAGTATTACGTCTACTACATGAACGTGCCGGACAATAAGTCCGAGCTCTGGCAGCACACCGACGGCGCCTTCGACTCGCGCGCCAATCTCGCGGATATCCCCGGCGTGAACATCCTCATCGAGAACGGCGTCATGCACGACGTACAGGTCGTCGTCGAAGGTGACACATTCGAGCTGTGGATCGACGGCGAACTGCAGAGCACGGAGTCCAACGGCGACTACGCAACCGGCAAGGTCGGCGTCTGGGCCTGGGCGACAATGGCGAGCTTCGACGACGTCACCGTGACCGGCGACGGGATCGACGACTCGGTCGCAGTCGAGTCGCGCGGCAAGCTCGCGTCCGTGTGGGGTGACCTGAAGGAGACGCGCTAGAACCCGTATGGCGCATGGCGCCAGCCTGTCGGTCGGCGCGGAGACCGACAGGCGGCATCCGCGCGTCGCGTGGCGATCTAGACGGTCTGCCGTGGCTCCCCACCCTCGAGACGATCGGTTGGAGTGCTGTGGAGCATGACGCGTAAGGACGCGGCTCCCCAGCACGCCACGCGTCGAGTCTCCGCCAAGGCGGTGCTCCTCGGCGCGCTGCTCATACCGATCAACTCGTACTGGATCATGACGACCGAGATCGTGTGGTATTCCGGCCACCCGACGGTCGTCTCCCTGTTCTTCAACGCGGTCTTCCTGCTGTTCGCTCTCTCCCTGGGCAACCTCGGCGTGCGCCGGCTGTGGCCGCGCGCGGCGCTACGGGACGACGAGATCCTCGTCGTCTATTCGATGGTGGGCATCGCCTCGGCCGTCGGCGGCACGGACTTCGTGCAGATACTCGTCCCGGCCGTGGGACATGGCTTCTGGTTTGCCACACCGGAGAACGACTGGGAGGGGCTGTTCCAGCATCTCCTGCCCCCGTGGCTGACGATCAGCGACGAAGCCGTGTTGCGCGGGTACTACGACGGCGAGTCCAGCCTCTACCGTCCCGACATCATTCGAGCCTGGCTCGGGCCAACGGCGTGGTGGTGCCTGTTCATCACCGTGCTCGTGTTCGTGATGCTGTGCTTCAACTCCATCGTGCGCCGCCAGTGGGCGGAGCAGGAGAAGCTGGAGTACCCGATCATCCAACTGCCCGTAGAGCTCGCCGGCGACACGGGTAAGTTCTTCGCTCGCCGACTGGTGTGGGCGGGCATAGCGATCGGCCTTGGTCTCGAGGCCTACAACGGATCGAAGGCGCTGTTCCCGGCGCTCCCGGTCATTCCGTACGCGCGTCGGAACATCGGTTCGCTGCTGTTCATGGAGAAGCCGTGGTCCGTGCTCGGTGGCCTCAACGTGGCTTTCTACCCGTTCATCATCGGCTTGGGGTTTTTCATACCGCTCGACCTGTCGTTCTCTTGCTGGTTCTTCTTCTGGTCGTGGCAACTGCAGCGGGTTTTCGCCGCGGCGTTGGGCCTGCGCGCGCTGCCCGGGTTCCCGTACGTTAGCGAGCAGACCGCCGGAGGGTACCTGGCGCTGGGATTCCTGGCTCTATGGGTGACGCGGCGCCACCTTCGCCGCGTGGGCCGGCATCTGCTCGATGGCGACGTGTTCACAGACGAGGAGCGCGAGCCTTTCAGCTACCGCGTGGCCGTGGGCGGTCTGGTCGGCGGGTCGGTCTTCGTCGCGGCGTTCTGCGTGTACGCCGGCATGTCCGTGTGGGCGGTGATCGCGTTCTTCTCGATCTACATGCTCCTTTCCGTGGCGGTGACGCGCATGAGGGCGGAACTGGGCACGCCCGTGCACGACCTCCATTACGCCGGGCCGGAGCAGATGATGACGATGGCCGGAGGAACGCGGTCCATTGGGGCGCGGAACCTGACGATGATGTCGCTGTTCTGGTTCCTGACGCGCGCGTACCGGGGTCATCCGATGCCGCACCAGCTCGAGGGGTTCAAGATGGCCGAGCGAGCGCGGTTGGGTAACCGTCGACTCGTGTGGGCGATGACCATCGCGGTGGTGCTCGGCGCTTTTACGTGTTTCTGGGCGTTTCTCGACGTAGCGTACCGCTACGGGGCGACGGGAAGGATCGTCGGCGCCGCGTTCATCTTCGGCAACGAGGCGTTCAGTCGCCTGCACGGGTGGATGACGGCCCCCCAGGATGTGGATGTCCCCCGGACCGTGTTCCATTTCGTGGGCGCGGGCGTGACGCTGCTGTTCGCGGGGATGCGCGCCCGATTCGTATGGTGGCCTCTACATCCCGCAGGCTACGCGGTGTCCAGCAGTTGGGGCATGCACGTCTTCTGGTCGTGCCTCTTCGCGAGTTGGCTAATCAAATGGACGACGCTGCGGTTCTACGGCTTGCGGGCGCACGCGCAGATGGGACGGCTGATGATGGGCATGATACTGGGCGAGGGATCGGCGAGGAGCATGTGGGGGCTCGCCAGCGTCGTCACCGGTATGCCGTTGGGAACGGGTCACTGGTAGGGCGCCGCATCGGGCCTTAGCCACAACATGCTGGGGGATGCGGCCCACGGGCCCGACGGATCGGACTTGCCCTGAACCCGCGCTAAGTTGGCGGGGTCGACCCCGAGCTGTCTGGTCGCGTCGGCGCAGAGGCCGCCGTGAATGCCGGACATCGCTTTCGAAAGAGCTCTGCAGGGCTTGGGATGTCTGCGGGGCACCGTCCTTGAGTCGCGCGGCGACGCTGTGTACCGTGCTGTTCTGCAGCGCCCGTTGTCGACGCACAGGAGATCACGCATGACCGAGACGCCCGACAGCTTCCTCCTCCAGGACGGCCAGACGCTCGTCTTCATCGGCGACAGCATCACGGATTGCGGCCGGCGAGACCAGGCGTTCCCTTTCGGCGCCGGTTACGTCCGCTTCGCTATCGACTTAATCACCGCGCGCTACCCCGACCGGGACATCACGTACCACAACCGGGGCATCGGCGGCGACGTAAGCACCGGCCTGCTGAGACGGTGGACCGAGGACGTACTGGCCCACCAACCCGACTGCGTCTCGGTCATGATCGGCATCAACGACCTTCACCGGTGTTTCTCGCCGACGGCGGCCGACCATATCCCACCGGCTGCTTACCGCGAGGCGTACCACGCGTTCCTCACTCTCACCGCTGAAGAGACCGACGCCCGCATCATCCTCATGGATCCGTTCTATATCATCCGAGAGACGGACGCCAACAGCCAGGGCGCAACGGTGCTGACGGCGATCGAGGACTACATTGCCGTGGCGCATGATATGGCGGCTGAGTTCGACGCATTGCACGTCCCGCTACACGCGATTTTCCGGGAGCACTTGGGCCATCGCGCGGCCGACGTCTTCTGTCCCGAGCCGGTGCACCCCAACGCCAGCGGACACCTGGTGATCGCTCAGGCATGGCTGAAGACGATGGGATGGTAACGTGCGCTGCCGGCCGGGCGGCCCTTCTCCTTGCCATGGCGGGGCCCAACGGCCACAGTCGGATCGATCGATGCACGGGTCGAGTATTCAGGAGGCGAACATGGCGCTCCCGGCGGACATTCGGATAAGCAGTGTCGAGGCGGCCACGCTGACCGGCACGAGGCCGCGCGTCGTAGGGCGCAATTCGCGGCGTGGTGTTCACGGCGAATACGCGCATGACCGTGTGGTGCGACTCACCACGGACGAAGGCGTCGCCGGGTGGGGATGGTCGCGCGCGGAAGAGGAGGAGGCGCGTCGCCTCATCGGCGCCCGGGTTGCCGACGTGTTCGACCCGTCCACGGGGACCGCGGACGAGTACATCGCCTTCGATCTCGCGCTCTGGGATCTCGCGGGGGTGGTCCTCGGCGAGTCGGTTCACGGCATGTTGGGCGACGGCGGCTCGCACCCCGTGCCTCTGTACGACGGGTCGATCTACATAGACGAGCTCGACCCGGACACCGGCCGCGACGATGGCGTGACGCCAATGCTGGACGCCGTCCGCACAGGGCTGGCGGCCGGCTTCCACGCGTTCAAGGTGAAGATCGGGCGCGGGTATCAGTGGATGCCCAAGGATGCCGGGATGCGCCGCGACATCGACGTGATACGCGCGATCCGCGACCTCATCGGCGACGACATGCGCCTGCTCATCGACGGGAACAACGGCTACACGCCCGAGGAAGCGCGCGAGGTCATGCGGCAGGTCGGCGACTGCGACATCTACTGGTTCGAGGAGCCGTTCCCGGAGTCGGCCCACGAGTGCATCGCGTTCCGTGACTTCCTGCGCGAAGGCGGATGGGACACGCTCCTCGCGGACGGCGAATCGTCGCGCCCCGACGACTTCGACGACATCGTGCGGGCCGGCGGCCTGGACGTCGTCCAGTTCGACTTACGCTTCTACTCGCTGACGAAGTGGCTAGCCTACATGCCGCTCATACGCGAGGCGGGCATCATCGCGGCCCCTCACAACTGGGGGTCACACCTGTCCGGCTTCTACATCCCGCAGTTCGCGCTAGGATGTTCCGACGTCTCGCTTGCTGAGATCGACTCCGCGACGATGCCGGCCGCCACCACCGAGGGGTACGTGTTCGCCGACGGCGCCCTCGCCATTCCCGACACGCCGGGATTCGGGATCGGCCTCGACGACGCCCTGTTCACGGCGGCGCGCGACGAGACTGGGTGGACCGTCGAGTAGACGGGCGACGGTTTCCGTTGACAGACGGCTTGTCGGCGTCTAACTTATACACGGTCGTCATCGCGCGATGGCGGCATCGGCTACGCAGCACACGGTTGGCGGTGCCCGCGCGATTACGGCGCGGGAGAATAGGGAACACGGTGCAATTCCGTGACTGCCCCGCAACGGTAAGTCGGCGCTAGTTCGTAGCGCCCGCGCCATGTGCCACGCGACTCGACAGAGGGTCGTGGAAGGCGGCGCGGACGTCCCCAACAGGACGGCGGCAAGTCCGGAGACCTGCCCTAACCGGTTTTCACGTCTTCGCGGGAAAGACGCGGGAAACAGGCTCCGGCAGGACGCGCGCGAACCCACTTTCGCCGCCGTTCCCGGACGTTTGTGAACCCGGCGCCTCCCCCGCGAAGAACGCGGGAGGAACGCCATGACGCCACGCAGTGCGCGGGTACTACGTGGACCCATTTCGACACGACGACGCACGATTCCGGCCCCGTCAGCCCTGGCCGCAACGCTGTTGGCGGGCCTGCTTACCGCTCCAGGCGCCGTGTCGGCCGACGACGACCCCGGCCCGGCTGCGCGTGACATCGTGCTCGAACCGGCGATCGTGCGCGCGCTGCGGATAGACATCGATCCCGCCGCGGCGTCGTCATCGGTCGAGACGTTGGACGCGGTCGAGCTCGCCGCCCGCGGATCGCACACGGTCGGTGACGCCCTCGAGGGCCTCACCGGGCTGCGCGTGCGACGCTACGGCCCGCTGGGAGCGTTGCAGTCTGTCTCCGTGCGCGGCTCCTCCGGCGGCCACACCACCGTCATCGCCGATGGCGTGCGCCTCGATTCGATGCAGGGGAGCCTGAGCGATGTCGGCCTGTGGCGCGCCGACGATCTCGCCAGCGTCGAGGTGGCGAAGGGCGGTCACTCGGCGCAGTACGGCACGGGAGCCGGCGCGGGTGTGATACTGCTCGAAGGCCTGCCGGTGGACGCTCTGCCCACGGCGAAACTCACCATGCAGGCCGGCGCCTTCGGAATGCGCGGCGCGGACATCGGACTTACCGTGCCAACGGCATCAGGAGGCGTGCGGCTGTCGGTCGGTCGGCGAGAAGCCGCGAACGACTTCCCGTACGAGTGGATGGGCAGGAGCCGCCAGCGTGACAACGCCGATGTCGAACAGGATCACGCGCGCCTGCGGTGGGACCTGCCCGTCTCGCGCGGAGACTGGACGCTGACCGCCATGATGACGCGGCGGCAAAGCGGCGCGCCCGGCGCCGACACGGGAGCCCCCGACGCCGCCGTCGAGGATCGCGCGCGACAGTGGGACGACGAGCAACTCGTGGGGCTGCGAGGCCGCGTCTCCCTGGGTGAGTGGCGGGTCGAGCCCACGTTGAGCGCCCGTCGCTCGAAGATG
>NYYJ01000169.1 GCA_002686755.1 Verrucomicrobiales bacterium | reverse complement strand
TTCGTGCCGATCCGCAAAAAGGGCAAGTTGCCGTGGCAAACCTTCGAAGAAAGCTACGACCTCGAGTACGGCAGCAACACGATCGCCATTCACACCGACGCCGTCTCGGCGGGCCAACGCGTGCTGTTGATAGACGATCTGTTGGCCACGGGCGGGACGGCGGCGGCGGCGGCGAGTCTTGTAGCCAAGGGCGGCGGGCAGGTGGTCGAGGCGGTGTTTTTCATCGAGCTGGGCTTTCTCGACGGCCGGGCGAAGATGGGCGACGCGCCGGTGCGGGCGTTGGTGAAGTATTGAGTGGGTGGTGAGCAGCGGATGCCGACTGTCTTCATAAAAACTTACGGTTGCCAAATGAATGAGCGTGACTCGGAGGCAGTCGCGGCTCAACTGGTGGCCAAGGGCTACAGCATGACGGCGGACGCGCTGAGCGCGGATGTCATTTTGCTCAACACCTGCAGCGTGCGCGATGCGGCCGAGCAGAAGGCGCTTGGCAAGATGGGCCATGTCGCCGGGCAGTTGCGGGCGAAAAACCGCAATGCGGTGCTCGGCTTCATGGGCTGCATGGCGCAGAGCCGCGGACGGGAGTTGATCGACAAGCTGCCGGACGTCGACCTCGTAGTCGGCACGCAGAAATTTCACCGCACAGCCGACCACATCGGCGACCTGCTGGCCGGCCGGGCCGCCGGCGTGGTGGACACCGGCGAGGAGCCGGGGAGCGAGTCGACGATCCGCGAGCACCTGCTCAACGGCGCGAGCGACAAGAAATCGGTCACGGCATTTGTCAGCATCATGCAGGGGTGCAACCAGTTTTGCACTTTCTGTATCGTGCCGTCCACGCGCGGCCGGGAGCGCAGCCGGTCGATCGAAGACATCGTGGGCGAATGCCGCGAACTGGTCGACCGTGGCGTGCGTGAGGTGACGCTGCTCGGGCAGATCGTGACGAGCTACGGCCGGCGCGAGATTGGCGAGCGGGACGGCAAGTCGGCGTTCGTGCAGTTGATCGAGGCGGTGCACGGGATCGACGGGCTGGAGCGAATACGGTTCACCTCGCCGCATCCGAAGGGGTACGGCGACGACCTCGTCGAGGCGTACGGGCGCTTGGCCAAGCTGTGCGAAAGTGCGCACATCCCAGTGCAAAGCGGCAGCGACGCAATGCTCAAGCGGATGCACCGCGGCTACACGCGCGAGCGGTTTTTGGAGATCTTGGCCAAGCTGCGGGCGGTTCGGCCGGGCATCGGGATCACGACCGACATCATCGTTGGATTCCCCGGCGAGACGGAGGCGGAGTTCGAGGCGACGCTGTCGCTCTGCCGCGAGGTTCGGTTCGACAACGCGTTTGTTTTCAAGTACTCCACCCGCCGCGACACGCCGGCGGCGGCGATGGAGAATCAACTGCCGAGGGAGTTAATCGAGGAACGCCACGCCACGCTGCTCGCGGCAATCGACGAGATGGGGGCCGCGCGCTACGAGGGGTTTGTCGGCAGGACGCTGGAGGTGCTCGTCGAGGGGCCAAGCCGCCGCAACGCCGCCCGGATGGAGGGCCGCACGCGCTGCAACAAGATCGTGGTGTTCGACGGGGGCGGGCGGTTTCAAGGCCAGTTGATCGATTTGAAAATCACCCGCGCCGGCTCGTTCACCCTGTACGGCGACCCGGCCATCGTAAACTTGGATTGAAATTGGACTGACCCGTGAGTGAACCCGCAAAAGAGTCGGAGGCGTCCGCGCCGCTGTTCGTGTTTCTGCTGTTATTTGTCGGTGCGTTTCTGTACGTCGGCATCAAGTTAAACAGCGACATCAGCCTCGCCGGCCTGTCGATGTTGATTGGCAGTTTCCTCGTGGTTCTCTCTGGTTACACCTTGGCCAAGCCGGCGGCGGTGGGGCAGGCGCTGCGGGGCTTCCCCCGGGCCAACCTGCCCGGCTACGTGCTGATGCTGGCCGCCACCGCCTGGTTTCTCTGGAACATCAAGATTGAGGACATGGCCGACTACCGCGAGATCAAGCATTGGTTTTACTACGGCTTTGGCGCGGTGGGGATCGGCTCCTGTATTTTTCTGCGGGACTTTTTGGCGGTGCGGGGACTGGCGGTGTTCATGCTGCTGTTGGCCAAGCTGATGCTCGACACGCAGCGCCACTACATGCTTGCCACGCCGGTCGAGCAGATGTCGGAGTGGCGACTGGTCTTCGCCGTCTGGGCCTACCTGATCATCCTCGTCTCCATGTGGTGGGTGGTTTCGCCGTGGCGCATGCGCGACATGATCGACTGGATGCTGGCCAAGCCGGGCCGGCTCGAGGCCAAGTGTTGGTTCCGCCTGGCCTTCGGGATCGTGCTGATTGCGCTTGGCCTGATGGTGTTCGGCGTCCAAGACACGCCCCCGGAGTGAGGGATTGGGATTGAACGGCCGCCGTTTTTGGCCGCTAATCGGACCGGGCGACGGATGCCGTGAACCAAGCCAAGCTAGACCAGGAACTGCTCAAGGCGATCCAGTACAACAAACTGGGGCTGGTAAAGCGCCTGCACTCGGAGGGGGCCAGCGTCAACTGCCGCAATGAGGAGGGCCGCTCCCCGCTGCACCTCAGTGTCTACAACGACTGGGATCGCGTTTCGCATTTCCTGATCGACATGGGTGCCGACCTGAACGCCAAGGGCAAGTTCGGCGGCACGCCGCTGCACATGGCCGCCTTCAAGGGCAACTTGGCCATCGTGCAGTTGATGCTCAAGAAGGGCGTCGATCTCCGGGCCAAGGATTCCAACGGCAATCTCCCAATTCACCTCGCGGCCATGTACGGCTGGGCCGACATCGTCGAGGTATTCGTCCGGGCGGTCGCTCCCGAGCGGTGGCCGCTGCCCCCACTCATCGTGCCCAAGGCCAACGACGACGAGCCGGCGGAGGAGTCGGACGCACCGCCCCCGCCCGATGAAGAAAATTTCCCGGCGGACATCCGCTCGCTCATCCAGGCACGATCCACCGAGGGGGAGACGCCGCTGCACCACGCTGCGGTCAACTGCCACACGCAGGTGATCGACTACCTGCTCCGGCTTGGCGCCGATCCCGAGGCCAAGGACAACGAGGACACTCCGCCGCAGCTGTATCAGCCCGGCAAACCGGAAAGCTTCTTCAAGGTGCCGGCCTACGTTCGGTGCATGAACTGCGCCGAGAGCATCAAGCTCGACGGCGAAGAACAGCGCACTGGTATCTACTTCTGCCCCTACTGCGAGAAGGAGGTGGATCACCTTAACTTCGGCAAACAAACCAAGGGCAAGGAGAAGGACGGTGGCCTGAGAAGCAAGTTCGGCGGCTGGTTCAGCAGCAGCGAGGATCAGCCAAGCGCCCCGCCTGCCGCCAAGGAGCCGGAATCGGAACCAGAGCCAAGCGCGGATGCCCCCGAACCATCCGAAGAAAAGACCCTGCCCGAGCATGATGACGTTGAGATGGAGCAAAAACTGATTCCGGAAAACGTTCATTGCGCCATCTGCCGCAAGAGCCTCAAGCTCGACGAGGAGGAGCAGCGGCGCGGCATCTATTTTTGCCCCTACTGCAAACGGGATGTGGATCACATCCACGACGCCGATTGATCCGGCGCGGGCCTTTCGCTACCCTCCAACCACATTTTAACCGTGAAAACGAAAACAGAAACCAGACAACCCCGCCGCCGTGCGCTTGGCCAAGCGCTTGGCCTGGCCCTCACCCTAGCTGCGGTGGCGCTTGGCCAAGCGCAACAGGTGCCGGTCGAGGAACGCACGCTCTCCAACGGCATGAAGCTGCTCATGGTCGAGCGGCACCACTCGCCGGCCGTCGCCGGCGGCTGGGTGGCGCGCGTCGGCAGCGTGAACGAGCGGCCCGGCATCACCGGCATCGCGCACCTGTTCGAGCACATGATGTTCAAGGGCACGCCGACCATCGGCACGAGCGATGCCAAGCGCGACGCCGAGATCATCGAGCAGCAGGAAGTGGTGCGTGACGCCATGCGCCGGGAGGAGACCAAGATGCGCCTGGCCCTGCGGCGCGGCGAGATCGACGACTTGGCCAAGCCGGAAAACAAGACCGCGCGCTACCGCGAACTCGAGGCCGAGTTCAACGAGTTGATCGCCGCGCAACGCGAGGTGCTCGTCAAAAACGAGTTCGACCGCATCTACACCACCGCCGGCGCCTCCGGCATGAACGCCTTCACCTCCAACGACATGACCGGCTACTTCATCACCGTGCCGGCGAACAAGCTCGAGTTGTGGGCGTGGATGGAGTCGGAGCGGCTGCTGCGACCGGTGTTCCGCGAGTTTTACGCCGAGCGCGACGTGGTGTTCGAGGAGCGCCGCATGCGCACCGAGTCGACGCCGCTGGGCAAGTTTCAGGAGTCGCTTGGGGCGCTCTTTTGGGAGTCGCACCCGTACGGTTGGCCGGTGATCGGCTGGCCGTCGGACATCCCGGCCATCACCAAGGCGCAGGCCGACGAATTTTACGCACTCCACTACGCGCCGCAGAACATCACGCTAATTTTGGTCGGCGACTTCGAGGCCGACAAGGCAGCCGAGCTGTGCGAGCGCTACTTCGGCCGCATCCCGCGCGGCGAAAAAGACGCGCCCGAGGTCGTCACGCTCGAGGTGGCGCAAAAGGTGGAAAAACGGATGAACGCCGAGGCGGAGGCCAACCCGCAGGTGGACATCCTGTGGCACACTCCGGCGGCCGGGCATCCCGACGCCTACGCGCTCGATGTGCTGGCGGCGGTGTTGTCCGGGCGCTCCGGTCGACTACACAAGGCGCTCGTGCTCGGCGACGAGGTGGCGACCTCGGCGTTTGCCCACCAGTTGGCCCGCAAATACGCCGGCATGTTCAACATCGGCGGCGAGGCCAAGGAGCCGAAAACACCGGGCGACGTCGAGGCGGGCATCTACGCCGAGGTCGAGCGCCTGAAAAACGAGCCGGTCTCCGAGCGCGAACTGCAGAAGGTGAAAAACAATTTTGCCGCGATGGCGGTACGCCGCACGTCGTCAAACTTTCACGTGCTCGTGCAGTTGATTCAGTACGAGGGCGGCGGAGACTGGCACGCGATCAACACCGAGATTCCCAGCATTCTCGAGGTCACCGCGGAGGACATCCAGCGCGTGGCCAAAAAATATCTCATGAAGGAAAACCGCACCGTGGCGACCTTCACGCGCAAGCCGGGGACGAAGGTGCCGGACGACCCGGCGCTGGCCGGCTTGAGCGCGGAGCAGCAGGCGATCGTGCGGCGCATCTCCAACCAGATCAAGTCGGACACAAACCGCGAGCGGCTGGAGCAACGGTTGGAGGCGATGGAGGCCCAGCTTGGCCAGGCGGACGGCAAACAGCAGGGCCTGATGAAAATCATCATGGTAAAAATCGCGGAGCGAATCGCCGAGCTGAGCGAATAAACGAGAGGCATCAAAATGAATTTAACGATGAAACAAAACATGGCAGCCGGCTTGGGTGCGGTATTCGCAGTGGCGCTTGGCCAAGCGCAGGAGATTCCGGATCGGCCGGAGAAACTGAAATTCCCGCCGCTGGTTTATGAGGCGCCCAACCCGGCCGATTACCGCGTTGAACTGAAGTCGGGCGCGGTGGTTTACATTTACCCGGACCGCGAGCGGCCGCTGATCGACCTGTCGGTGACGCTCCGCGGCGGCAGCTACCTCGACCCGGAAGGCCGGGAGGGCTTGGCCGACCTGACCGGCTACCTGATGGCACGCGGCGGCATCCCGTCCAAGCCGGCGGATGAACTGGACGAGGAACTGGAGTTTCTCGCGGCCCGGCTCTCGAGCAGCTTTGGCGGCCTCAGCGGCAGCGTGAGCCTGAACCTGCTTTCGAAGGACGCCGACCGCGGTTTCGAGATTTTGCGGGCGGTGCTGGCCGCGCCCAGTTTTCAGGAGGACAAGCTGGCGCTGCGCAAGACGCAGTTGCTGCAGGGGCTCAAGCAGCGCAACGACGACTCGCGAAACATCGAGTCGCGCGAGCGCAAACTCCTCGCTTACGGCGACGGCTTTTGGGGCAACCGCCACACGACGGCCGCGTCGCTTGAGGGCATCCGGCGGGAGGACCTGCTTGCGTTTCATCACGACTGGGTGCATCCGCGTAACTTCATCGTTTCGATCAGCGGCGACTTCGACCGCGCCGCGATGCTCGAGCGGCTGGACGGCCTGTTCGCCGCCTGGCCGCACCCCGGCAAGAAGGCGCCACCGGTGCCGCAGGATCGGGAGTACGGCAGGCCGGGCGTTTACCTTGTCGACAAGGACGTGAACCAGGGCCGTGTGTCGATCATGATGCCGGGCATCCGCTGGGATGACCCGGACTATTACGCGATCCAAGTGATGAACGATGTGCTTGGCGGCGGAGGCTTCACGTCGCGCATCACCAACCGCGTGCGCTCGGACGAGGGCCTGGCCTACTCGGCTGGTTCGTCGTTCCCGGGAGGATCGCATTACCCGGTCGTGTTCCGCGCCGGGTTCCAGTCGAAGTCGCGCACGGTGGCCTACGCGACGTCGATTGTTCTTGAGGAGATCGAGCGCATCATGCGCGAACCGGTGAGTGCTGAGGAACTGCTCACGGCCAAGCGATCGTTCATTGACACATTCCCGAACAACTTCGCTTCGCCGTCGCAGGTGGTCTCGGCGTTTGCCGGCGACGAGTTGATCGGCCGCTACACCAGTCAACCAAACTACTGGGCCGACTACCGCGACAAGATTGGGGCGGTGGACATCGCCGCCGTGCAGCACGTGGCCAAGCGGCGGCTCAAGCTGGACCAGGTGATCATTCTGGTCGTTGGTCAAAAGGAGGAGATTTTGAAGGGCCACCCGGACCATTCGGTGAAGTTGGGCGACTTGGCCAAGCGCGGCGTGACCGAGTTGCCGATGCGCGACCCGCTGACGATGAAGCCTTTAAAATAGGCAAAAACCGGCTTTTTCCTTGCGCTGGCCCGTTTTGCTTGGTAACAACCGGGCAACATGGCAGCAATCGGGCTTTTTCAGAAGGGGGATAATGTCTTTTATGCCAAGGTCGAGGATGGGGATTTGTACAAGCTCAAGGGCGACGTTTTCAGCGCACCATCCTTCCAGAAAACGCCCATTCCTAAAAAGGGATTCCGGACTCTCGTGCCGGTTCAGCCGTCGAAGGTCATTGCCGTTGGCCTAAACTACGCCGACCACGCCGCCGAGTCCGGGCTCGAGGCACCCAAGACGCCGCTCTTTTGGCTCAAGTCCCCCAAGTCGATTCTGCCGGACGGCGGGAAAATCGAAATCCCGTTCGAGAAACACCAGACCGACTACGAGGCGGAATTGGCGATCGTGATCGGCCGGACCATCCGAAACGTCACCCCGAAGGCGGCCAGCCGCTACATCCTCGGCTACACGGCGGCGCAGGACATCAGCGACCGGACGATCCAGCAATCCGAAAGCCAATGGGCGCGGGCCAAGTCGTTCGACACCTTCACGCCGCTTGGCCCGTACATCGAGACAAAGATCAACCCCGACTGCCTAACGATTCAGTTGTTCAAGAACGGGCAGCTCTGCCAAAACTCCTCCACGTCTCAAATGATCTTCAGTTGCTCGGAGCTGGTCAGTTTCATCTCGACGAACATGACGCTGCTTCCGGGCGACGTCATCCTCACCGGCACGCCGTCCGGCGTCGGCCCGATCGAGTCCAACGACACGCTCGAGGTGCGCATCCAGGGGCTGGCACCGCTGGTTAACACCGTCAAGTAGCGCGGCGCGCGTTTCGGGTCGACTTCGCTGCATTTTTCCTGTTCGCTTGGCCAAGCGCCGGCCTATCGGCTGGCGAATCCCGAATTCACAATGCGCTGGTCCCAGACTTTCATCCCCACGTTGAAGGAGACGCCCGCCGAGGCGGAGATCATCTCCCACAAGTTGCTGCTGCGCGCCGGCCTGGTGCGCAAGCTCACCGGCGGCCTTTACACATTCCTGCCGCTTGGCCTGCGGGCGTTGCGGAAGGTCGAGGCCATCGTCCGCGAGGAGATGGACCGCGCCGGGGCGTTGGAGGTGTTCATGCCGGCGCTGCAGCCGCCCGCCATCTGGGCCAAGAGCGGCCGACTCGAGACGGCCAAGGACGTGCTGTTTCACGTGAAGGATCGCGCCCGGAAGGAGTGGGTGCTTGGCCCGACGCACGAGGAGGTCATCACCACGCTTGTCGCCGATGAGTTCAACTCGTACCGCCAGTTGCCGGTCAATTTCTACCAGATCCAGACCAAGTTCCGTGACGAGATCCGCCCGCGCTTCGGCCTCATGCGCGCCAAAGAATTCATCATGAAGGACGCCTACAGCTTCGACGCCGACGACGAGGCGGCCAACGCCAGCTACCAGCGGATGTACGACGCCTACGCGCGGATTTTTGAGCGGTGCGGCCTGCGGGCCATCCCGGTGCAGGCCGACACCGGCGTGATGGGCGGCGCGCATTCGCACGAATTCATGGTGCCGGCCGAGACCGGCGAGAACGAGGTCGTCTACTGCGAGAGCGGCGACTACGCGGCCAACATGGAGAAGGCCAACAGCCAAGGGCCGGCCACCGCAACGCCGTCGGACGACTGCGGTGCGACGGAGAAATTCGAGACGCCCGGTGTCAAGACGATCGACGACTTGGCCAACGGCTTCGACGTCGCGGCGGAGCGGCAAATCAAGACGCTTGTTTACATCGCCGCCGGCCAGCCGGTGCTCGTGCTGCTGCGTGGCGACGATCAACTTGAGGAGGCCAAGCTCGGCGGCGCACTCGGCACGGGAAACTTCCGCGCGGCGGGCGACGCCGAGATTACCGGGGCGCTGGGCGCACACCCGGGTAGCCTCGGCGCGGTCGGGGTCGACGGCATCCCAGTTTACGCCGACGAGGTGTTGCGCGGCGGTTCCGGCCTGGTCACCGGCGCGAACGACGACGGACACCATCTGCGAAACGTCAACATCGAGCGCGACATCCCGGTCGGCACGTGGGCGGATTTGCGTCAGGTGCGTGCCGGCGAGTTGTGCGTCGAGACTGGGCAGCCGCTGAAGATCCGCCGCGCCATCGAGGTCGGGCACGTGTTCAAGCTCGGCACCAAGTACAGCGAGGCGCTGGGCGCCACATTTCTCGACGAGAACGGCGAGAGCGCGCCAAGCATCATGGGCTGCTACGGCATCGGCGTGACGCGCACATTGCAGGCGGTGATCGAGCAGTGCCACGACGACAACGGCATCGTTTGGCCGACGTCAGTCGCGCCGTACGAGGTGTGCATCACCGCGCTGGATGTCGAGCCGGAGTCGGAGGTGATGCAACTGGCCAACCGGCTGTACGACGAACTGCGGGCCAAGGGCGTGGATGTCATCCTCGACGACCGCCCGGCGCGCCCCGGCATCAAGTTCAAGGACTCGGAGTTGGCCGGCTTCCCGCTGCGCATCGGTATCGGCGAGCGTTCGTTGGCCAAGGGCAACGTCGAGATTAAGCCGAGGGTGGGGGAGATGATCCTGTGCTCACCGGATGAGGCGCTTGGCCAGGCGCTTGGCTGGCTCGAGGCCAACCGCATCGGATGAATGCGCCGCTTGGCCAAGCGGCCCGGCGTCATTTTTCCTCCGAGCAGCGCTTGGCCCACCACCGCTCGAGCATCCCGCCGAACTCCCGGGCGTAGCCGCCGTAATCCATCAGCGGCGACCGTTCGAGCATCCCACGGAGGTTTTCCCGGAGCTGCACCAGCATGTCCGGGTTGTTGCTGATCTGCACCGCCTTCTCGACGAACTCCCCCTCGTCCCGGGCGATAAACGCCTCCAGCCCGAGGCATTTGTTTTGCAGCACACCCTGCCGCGACACGTAGGCGTCGCCCTCGAGGCAGAGCAGCGGCACACCCATCCAGAACGCATCGCCGGTGGTGACGCCGCCGTTGTACGGGAAGGGGTCGAGCATGAGGTCAATCTCGTTGTGCAACTTGAGGAAGTAGGCGACTCCGCCCTTGGGCCGGATGTCGATCTGCCCCGCCGCCGCCCCGGCCTCGGCGAACCAATCGCGCAGCCGCTGGCCGTGGCCGTCGTTGAGCTGCTGCAAGATGAGCCGCGCCTCGGGGAGGCGCTTCAGCACCCGTGCCCAAAGCTGGATGCAGGCGCGGCTGGTCTTGACCGGG
>NYYJ01000168.1 GCA_002686755.1 Verrucomicrobiales bacterium | reverse complement strand
GCCCTTCTCCAGCACGGCCGACAGGGCGCGGAGATCCTGTCCGAAATCCAACTCGCCCCCCATCAGCGCCGCCATCCAAACCGGCTGCTGATGCCGCACCGCCTGTGTAAAGGCGTATTCGATCCACTTGTCACGCGGATGGTTTGTCACGGCCAGGGCGGCCAACCGGATGCAGTTGGCCTGCGGCACCTGGCCGCAGGCCAACACCGCCTCGAGCCGCACGAGCGGATGGGCGTCGTCCGCCGCAATTTTCAATAGGGCGGGCGCGTTGGCCAAGCGATCGTGCCAACGCCCCGCGATGCGGGCGGCAAACGCGCGCGCCCGGTGATCGTCGGCACGCAGCACGCGCTCGAGCAGGCGCGGCTCCACGGCCTCGGCCATCGCGCAAAGCGCCAGCGCCTCAAGCAAATGACGGTCGTGCATCGGGTCGTCCCGCTCCAGCCCGTCCACAAACCGAAGCGCCAGGTTGGCCAATTGAATCGGGGGATGATACCGGGCCAACTGAAACTTGGCCTGCTGCCGCGCCCACCGCTCGGGAGACTTGAGTTGTTCAACCAGTTCCGTCCAGTCGGCCCCTTCGATCGTTGGCCGGGGAGCGAGCGGGCGATCCTTCACCGTCAACCGCCAGATGCGGCCGTGGTGCAGGTCGCGCGTCGGGTCGCGGAAATAGTCGTCCTGGTGGCAGATGATCGTGTTATAAAAGTCGGCGATGTAGATCGCGCCGTCCGGGCCAATGCGGATGTCCACCGGCCGGAAGTTCCGGTGGCTCGACTTAAGCACCGGTTCCTTCCAGTCGAGCCGGTAGCCGGAGCCGTCCGGGCTCAGTTCGAAGCGGCGCACGGTGTTCGACTTGAAATCGTTCAGCACAAACTGGCCGCGCATCGGCTCCGGCCAATGCCGGCCGTTGATCATCTCGACCCCGCAGTAGCCGCCCGGCTTGCCAATGCGGTCGAGCCGCAGCCGGTGCTTCGCCGGGATCCGGGCCGGCGTGAGAAACGAGACCCCGCCCGCGCCGTCGACCACCAGCGACTGGCCCCAGTCGTCGAACACCACGCCCCACGGATTCCCCGGCCCCATGAAATCGTCCAGCAGCCCGTGGAGTTGCAGGCGATGCGGCCGCAGCCGGTACACCCCAGCCTGGTAAAGGGACGACACGCCCCACGGCGTCTCCACGCGCGACTCGATGCCGTCGCCCTGGCAGAAGAACAACTCGCCGTCCGGGCTCCACGTGAACGAGTTGATCGCCTGGTGCGTGTCGCCGGTGCCGAACCCGCTCAGCAACACCTGCCGTTCGTCCGCCTGGCCGTCGTCATCGAGATCGCGCAGCATCAGCAACTCCGTCCCTTGCCCCACGAACAGTGTATCCCCGGCCGTCTCCAGGCCCGTTGGGATATTCAGGCCATCGGCATACACCGTCGCCCGGTCCGCCTGGCCATCGCCGTCAGCGTCGGTGAGCTGGATGATTTTGTCGTTCGGAATCTCGCCCGGTTTCAAGTGCGGATACGACCAGGTGCAGGCAACGTACATCCGTCCGCGCGCATCCCATCGCATCGCAAGCGGGTTGGCCAAGCCGTTGGCCTCCGACGCGAACAGGTTGACGGCCAGCCCGTCCGCTGGCTGGAACGCCTTCCGTTCCTCCTCCGGGGAAAGGGCCGGGGTCGGCGGCGGCAGCGGGGGCTGCTGCGCGATCCTCGGCTTGGCCAAGCCGTTGGCCACGGCGGCCACGTTCACCTCCGCGGCGTCAACCAGCGCCGGGAGCCTGTCCCGCTCGTCGCGGATGCTCGGGACGTTTTGCCCGTTGCCAATGCTGAACACGCGCCGATTGTCGTCGCCGAACAGGCATTTCCAGTTGGCCGGGCGCCAATAGTCGTACCACAGCCTGTGCTTCTCGCGCACCGCCACCCGCAACGGCTCGAGACCGGCGAACCCGCCCGGCCGCTCCACGCCCAGCGCCGACGCCAGGTGCAGCGCAAACGCCGCCTGCTGGTCCGGCGCAACATGCTGGCCGTTGCGCGTGAACGCCGCCTTGGCCCCGGTGAACAGGTCGACAAACATCGCCCCGTGTTTTTCCGCCCGTGACCGGAGCGCGTCGACGTAGCGGTCAAGGTCGGCGTTGCGCTCGCGCAAATCAGGCAAAAGTTGTCCGTTGTTCTCGTTGATTGCCTGCTCGAACGGCGTTGGCGAAATGACCACCAGCCGGCGGCCCTCGCCGAGGAGACGCGTGAACAGTCGGTCGGCCGCTTGGCCAAACGCATCGACCCCGGTGGCCCCGGCGAACGCCTCGTTCTTGCCCAGTTGAACGATCACGACGGTCGCCTTGAGCCGGGCCAGTTGCGCCTCCAGGCTGCCGAGTCCCTTGACGCCGCGATAGCCGCCGCTGCGCCAGCGGTCCGTCTCCGTGCCCAGCGCAAACACCGTGTCGGCCTCCCACGACAGGTCCCGGAACCGGGGTGGATCATTCTTGAAACGCCACGCCAGCAGCGTCTCCAGGTGGCCGCTGCGCTGGGCGCGCACCATGTCCGTGCTGCCGAGGAACACGACGACATCCTCCCCGTTTAGATCCAGTTTCGGCCCGGCGGCGGCCAAACAAAGGCCGCCGACCAGCAGACAAAGGCATGAAACCACTTTCATGTTGCGGAAAAAATGTTGCGGCACGCGATTGAGCCACAGTTGCCGCGCCGAAACGAGTCCCGTTTTGCGCTTGGCCAAGCGCGTTCAGCGGCGGGGACGCTTCGGCGGGGCGGAGCGTTCCTGTAGCCAAAGAATGTCGGCGTTGCGCGGCGAGGGAACGAAGATCGGGATGTTGACCCCCTTCCGGATTGGCACCGAAGTGCGCGGGTCGAGCCATTTTTTGATGACCGCGTGTCCGTCGGCAAGCGTCACGCCGCCGGCATTGTTGTGGTAGCTGGCGGGGTAATCGACCCATCGGGTTGAGCCGGGATTGCGAGGATTGTAGCCGGTCATGTCCACGGCGAAATAGCCGTTGTTGATGCGATCCTCCCGCTGGTCGAGCACGACGTACAGTTCGCTGAGCGGCTTGCCGGCGGCATCGGAGAGCTTGCGGATCGGCCGGTAGCCGGCCTGCCACCCCTGCAGTGCCGGCGGGTTTAGAAAACCATTCATCGAGATGCTCCGCACGCGCGGCAACTGTTTTCCACCGTGCCGCGAGGTGCTCATGTCGGCGGGGCATTTCCACACGCCGAGACTACGGTGGTACGGCCAAAGGTGACTCTGCATGAGGTAGACCGTGTTGGTGTTGTCCGGCACCGACTGCGCGTAGTTGAGCCACCCTTTCACCCACGACCGGTTGCGCGTCGGGAACACGGCGTTCGGCACGAACCGGCCGTCGTGGTCATCCGCGTACATCGCCCACGAGAAACTCATCTGCCGCAGGTTGTTCATGCAACTGATCCCGGTCGCCTTGGCCTTCGCCTTGGCCAACGCCGGTAGCAGCAGACCGGCGAGGATCGCGATGATGGCGATCACCACCAGCAACTCTATCAGCGTAAAGCCGCGGGGGTTGCGCTTGGCCAGGCGCATCGCTCAGTCGTCCGATGCGGTGGCGCCGCCCATGACCTTGGCCAAGACCAAGCCGACCAATGCCCAGCCGACGATCTGCTCGCCAACTTGGCGGCCGACGTAATCCAGGCTGTTCCCCCACCAGTTCCAGCTCGGGATCAACTGGGTCAACACCGCAAACACCGCGAAGCAAAGCACCAACGCCAGCCGGGAACCAAGCGACGGCGGATTGGCCGCCAGCAGCACGAACATCAGCACCGCCGAGGCAAGCACGTTGACCAAGAACTGTATGCCAAGCGCAGGGCCAAAGCCGTGTCTCCCGTCAAGTGTCACCGCGCCGGACAGGCTTAAGCCGGTCGTCAACTGCTCCATCGCCTTGGCTTCGGCTTCCGAGTCGCCCGGCTCGGGCAGCGGAATCATGATCATCCCACTGCCTTCGAGATTCTCCTTCAACACCGCCTCCACGGCGGCCGGATCCTTCAGCTTCACAAAGGCGTCGTCATACACCCCGAGAGCCATGTGAACAGCAGCCTGCCACACAAGCAAAACCACGCCGCCAAGCAGCGCGCCGGTAATCACTTTTTTGCACATAAGCTTTCCTTTCGGTTGTCGGTCAGGCGGAGGCTCCCCCCATCCCCCCCCAAACGCAACGCCAAACAACCGCCCCTAGCCGCACCCCGATGACTTGACCGTATCCCGACATTCCGACACCCTTCGCGGATCCGAATCCTGCTGCCATGAGTGCACGAACCATTGCCGGCCAAGCCCTGCTGCCCGAGGTGGAGGCTTTTCTTTCGAAGGAAATCCACGGCGCCGTGATCGGCGGACAGGAGATGCTTGCCTCCAACGGGGACACCTTCGAAACCCATGACCCCGGCACCGGGGAGAAACTTGCCACCGTGGCCAACATGCAACCAAACGACGTCGAGCATGCCGTTGCGGCCGCCCAAAAAACATTCGACGAAGCCGACTGGGCTCGACTGCCCGCGAACGAACGCGGCGTGCTCCTCATGCGCCTCGCCGACGCCGTCGAGCAGCACAAACTCATCATCACACAGATCGAGTCGCTGGACTGCGGCAAGATTGCGGCGCAGGCGGATGAGGACGTCCAAAATTTCATCGATACCATTCGCTACTTTTGCAGCCTCGCGCAGGGACTCTCCCTCGACACCGCCATCCCGGTGGCCGGACACGAGGCCTCCGTGGTGCGGCACGCCTGGGGCCCGTGCGGCTTCATCGTGCCGTGGAATTTCCCGTTCCTGCTCTGCGGCTGGGGCATCGGCCCCGCGATGGCCGCCGGCAACACCTGCGTGGTCAAGCCGGCCGAGGACACCCCGCTCTCCACCCTCTACGTCGCGCATCTGGCCAAGGAGATCGGCATCCCGGACGGAGTGATCAACGTTATCCCCGGCGTCGGCGAAGTGACCGGGGCAGCCCTGTCACGAAACCCGAACCTCTGCCGCATGTCATTCACCGGCTCGCCGGAAGTCGGCCGCATGGTGGCGCGCGACTGCGGGCAAAACCTGATCCCGGTGAAACTCGAACTGGGAGGCAAGGGCGCGGCGGTGATCTTCGACGACGTCGACATCCCCGAGGCCGCCGACAAACTTGCGCAGGCGATCACCTTTCACACCGGGCAGGTCTGTTGCGACGCCACCCGCTGGCTGGTGCAAAAGTCGATCTACGACGATTTCGTGAATGCCGCCGTCGAGCGGCTAAAGACGGTGCAGATTGGCCATCCGCTTGGCCAAGCGACCCAAATGGGCCCGGTCGTCAGCGATACCCAGCACAAGCGTGTCCTCGGCTATCTCGAGAAAGGCGCAGCCGGCGGTGCTGAGACCGTCCTCCAGGGCGGTGCCGCGCAAATAGAAGGCTGCGAGGGCGGCCATTACGTCAAGCCGGCCCTGCTCGCCGGATCGCTCGACAACGTCGCCGCGCGCGAGGAAATCTTCGGCCCGGTCGCCTACCTCGCGCCGTTCAACGACGAGAGCGAAGGCATCCGCTTGGCCAACGACACCGACTACGGCCTCGCCAACAGCGTCTGGTCCAGCGACCTCGCACGCTGCAAGCGCGTGGCGTCCCAGTTCGAGGCCGGCAACGGCTGGATCAACTCACACAACGTGGTTGTCCACGGCGTCCCGTACGCCGGCGTGAAGAAAAGCGGCATGGGCGGTGGCGTCGTCAGCCTCGAAACCTTGCTCGATTACTACCGCAACACCTCCGTTATCCGACCACTTTAAGGCAGTTCGAGCGCCAAAAGGTCAATGCCTTGCCCATCGACCCCAAACTCGCAGATACTCTGGAATGATCAGTTCCCCATCCCCATTGGTGTCTAACGCCTCAAAAACCCCATTGGCCAATTTCTTGTCCTTTAGCTTTCCACTGGCCAAAAGTTCCTTCGCGGTCAACCTGTTGTTGCGGTTGGCGTCCATCTCACTGAATATCAACTTCGCTTCGTCAGTGATAAGCCGATTTTCGACATACTCAGCCTCAGAAACGAAGCCATCGTTGTTGGTGTCCGATGCCTGAAAAATGCCCTGTCTTGACTGGGGAGTCAGATAGGCGCCGTTCTCAATGTATTCCTTTTTTGAATGTCGCCCGTCCCTGTCAGCATCAGTGAAACCAAAGACTCGACGGTAGTTGGCTAATTCGCGTTCGGTACCCCCATGCCGCCCTTTTGCACCAAAAAGCTGAAGAATCTCACGGGTTGAAACTCCTTCAATTTGCTTTGCAACTGGAGGAAGCGGTTTCAGCGGCTGGGTGAGAGGGACACGGGAGCGATCGGAGTTTCCACTGCCACCTCTGCCGCTCCTGTTGGCAGTAAAGTTCGGACGCAATTCTTCTGCTGTAAGTTTGCCATCCTTGTTTTTGTCAACCTTCCTTATTGCGGCCACAGCATTCTCAATTTCCTCGGCGGAGATTTCACCATTCCCATCGGCATCAAGCGCGGTCATGATTGGAAGAACGCGCATGATGCCGCCCCGGCCGGCCTGTCCAAAAAGCGTCAAGGCAGTAGCCAACCAAATCATGGCGACAACGGATATGCGAAAGTCATTTCTTGATCTCATTGTTTTTCCTGTAACTGATGCACCGGACTCGAGAGCCAGCCGCTCACTTGGCCAAGCCGCACGCGGGCGCGGATGTAGTAATGCAGCCGGTCGAGGTTCGCGCCGTTCGTTTTCAACGTGGCGGTGTGATGACCGTTGCGCTTGGCCAAGGGGGTGATTTTCCAGTCGGCGTTCTTGTGCGGCATCGGCTCGCGGCTGGCCGGGCCGGGCCACGGTTTTTCGCGGAAATAGGCGTGGCATAATTCCACCGCCTCCACGCCTTCGGGCTGCTCGATGACGGCCCCGAAACCAAGCGTCCCCTCCCCAACATTGACCACCGGCGGCCGGATGTCCGGCAGCGGGTCACCGAAAATAACGTGCCGCAGCCAGAGGCGCACGGCCCCGACCTGCTGCGGCGCCAACGCGGGGTGGCCGCCGTTGGGGTGCACATAAATTCGTGCGTCGCCGCGCAGTTGCTCCATCACCCGACGCGCCTCGGTGGGATGGGCGTTGAAATCGTTGGAGCCGAGGTTGAACATAATCGTGTCGGTGGCGAAGTCGCTTGGCTTGACCTTGAACTGCTCCACGAATAATGGCGCAAACGAGTCGCGCGCGGTGAGTTTGCGGAGCATCGACGGCGAGGCAAACGGGATTGAGCCGGACGACACCACCGAGATGATGCGCGAGTCGTATTTCATCATCGCACGCACTGACAAGCCGGCCTTCGAGCCGCCGGCCAAAATCGCCTTGTTAAACTTCTGGCCGTACACCGCCTCTGCCGCCGTCCATGCGCGCCACTTGGCCTTCATGATGCCGGCCATCGAAACCACGTTCGCGTCGCCGGTCTTGCGGAACCGGTCGAAAGTGGCCTCCTGCCATTCGCGCTCCGAGCTGAGGCCGGTGCGCCGATTGAACTCACGCTGCACCGGGTTTGGCTTGAACACCAGCACTGCCACGCCGACTCGCGCCGCCGTCTGCCGCCCGTAGCCCTCCAGCAGCACGCCGGGAATCTTGCGCCAGTTCAACACGTGGCTGGCGAGGAACAGTTTGCCCTTGGCCGCGTCCGGCAGCTTGACCGGCACAAACAAATGCGCGTCGTGCCACCAATCCTCCTCCATGAACCGTTGGCTGAAAAACCGGAACACAAAATGCCGCACCGCCACCTCGCGGCCGTCAACCTCGACCGACTCCGTCCGGGCGGACTTGCGCTCAAGCCGCAGCCCCTCCGGCGACTGAAGCGCTGCGAGATCCACGCGGAGCGGCGTCAGTTTTTCGGGCTTGGCCGCCTGTACGCATACGACCGAGCTGGCCAACAGCGTGAGCGAAGTGGATAGGATTGATTTCATGACACCGCTGACCATGCGACAGCCCGGTGCGTCAGGCAACGGCTTTTCTTTCCGGCTTGGCCAAGTTGGCTTAGCGTCGGCGCGTCATGTCATCGCCTGAAGAGCCTCTTGGCCAAGCGGACCGCACCGAGGGGGATATCAACCTTTCCGACCGCCGTCGCGCTTGGCAACAGGCCAACGTGGACGACGCCACCCGCGAGACGCTGGCCCGCGACTCGGTCGCCTTTCTGCACCAGTCGCTCTCCACGCCGTGCCTCACCGAGTTGACCGGCTGCGATGGCGTTTACCTGACCGATGCCTCCGGGCGGCGGTACATCGATTTTCACGGGAACAGCGTCCACCAAATCGGCCACGCGCACCCGCGGGTCGTCGAGGCGGTCAAGCGGCAGCTCGACGAACTGGCCTTCTGCCCGAGGCGCTTCACCAACCAACCGGCCATCGCCCTCGCCGAGCGCCTGGCCAAGCTCGCACCGGGCAACCTGGCCAAGGTGCTGTTCGCGCCGGGCGGCACGGCGGCCATCGGCATCGCGTTGAAACTCGCCCGCTACGCCACAGGCCGGCACAAGACGATCTCGATGCGCGACTCGTTTCACGGCGCGTCGCTGGACGCCATCTCGGTCGGCGGCGAGGCGCTGTTTCGCGACGGGCTTGGCCCGCTGCTGCCGGGCTGCTTTCACGTCGCTTGGCCAAGCGCGGAGGCCGACGCCGAGGCCATCGAGAAAATCGTTGTCGAGGAGGGCGACATCGGCGCGGTCATCGCCGAGCCGATGCGCTGCACCACGATCGACCGGCCGCCGGACGCCTATTGGCGGCGCGTGCGCGAGCTGTGCGACCGGCACGGCGCGCTGCTGGTGTTCGACGAAATCCCGCTCGCGCTGGGCCGCACCGGCCGGATGTTTTGCTGCGAGCACAGCGGCGTCACGCCGGACATCGTCGTGCTTGGCAAAGGGCTCGGCGGCGGCGTGATGCCGATGGCCGCCGCGATCGCGCGGGCCGACCTCGACATCGCACCGCACCGCGCGCTGGGCCATTACACGCACGAGAAAAGCCCGCTCGGCGCCGCAGCCGCGCTGGCCACGCTCGACGTGATCGAGTCGGAAAACCTGCTCGAGCGCTCCCGCGAATTGGGCGCAGAAACTCTCGAGCGCCTCCGCGAGATGCAGCAGCGGCACGACGCCGTCATCGGCGTGCGCGGCCTCGGCCTCGCGATGGGCGTCGAACTGGACTGCGCCGACACCGCCGAACGCGTGCTGTACGACTGCCTGGCCAACGGCCTGAGCTTCAAGGTCTCCGCCGGCACCGTCCTCACCCTCACCCCGCCCCTGACCATCACCAACGAACAAATGGCCCAAGCCGTCGACACCCTAGACGCAGCGCTTGGCAAACTGACAGTGTAACGTCTTGCCAATGGTTTTAAGCCATGCCACGGTTTGGGCGCGGTTGAGACGAGGTGTCAATTGATAATTCTGAAATGATGAATGCCGTTGAAGATATCGAGAAGGCAATCGAGCAATTACCGGAAAACAAACTGCAACAGTTTCGTGCCTGGTACGAAAAGTTCGATATGGATTCCTGGGACAAGCAAATCGCAAAAGACTCCGATGCGGGAAAACTGGATGCGCTCGCTCAAGCTGCCCTCGCTGACCACAAGGCAGGAAAATCGAGTGAGATATGATTCATTTTGCCAGTCCATCGTTTTGGTCTGCATATGAATCACTCCCAATCCCGGTTCGCAAAGTTGCGGATAAAAACTTCGAGATCCTAAAGGAAAACCCGGGGCACCCGTCTCTTCATTTCAAAAAAATCCGAAACTACTGGACCGTTCGGGCCGGCATTCATTACAGGGCACTCGCCGTTGAAATCGAAGGTGGCCTGCTGTGGTTTTGGATTGGCAGCCACGCTGAGTACGACAAAATGATAAAACCATAACGCCCGCATCAGCGCGTGTGCGCCCGGGTGGTTTGCATGAGTTGCTGCATACGCTTGAGCGCGTTCTTGGCGGAGGGGCGCTTGGCCAAGTTGGTGTATTCGTCGGGGTCGGTCTTGTAGTCGTACAATTCCACGCCGTATTTGCCGTCGGCCCATTCGGTGTAACGGTAGCGCTCGGTGCGGATGGTGTGGCCAAGCGGCTTGCGGCCCCTGTGACCGGGGATTTTGCCCCGCGCGTTGGACACGGTGAAGGCGGCTTGGCGCACCTTGGCCGTGGGATCATTAAGCACCGGCTCGAGGCTTTGCCCCTTGAGGTGCGCCGGCTTGGCCAAGCCGCACAGGCCGGCCAGCGTGGGGTAAAGGTCGATCAGTTCCGCGAGCGAGTCGCTCGCCTGCCCTGCGTTTTTCATACCGGGAACGGAGAGGATGAGCGGCACGCGAGCACTGCCCTCGAACAGGTCGCTTTTTTGCCACAGGCCGTGTTGGCCAAGGTGGTAGCCATGGTCGGAGAAGAAGACGACGATCGTGTTGTCGGCAAGTTTCAGCCGGTCGAGTGCGTCGAGCAATTTGCCGACGCAGGCATCCATCAGCGTGATGGAGGCGTAGTAGGCCTGGATGATCTCCCGGCGCTTGGCCAGGGATAACTCGCGCTGGTGCGCCCGGTCGGAGAGCGCGGCGGGCGGGATGTCGTCGCGGTCGCCCGGCTTCTCGAGCACGGGATCGATCTTGTCGAGCGGGTAAAGCTTCGCGTAATGCGCCGGGGCGACGTACGGGGTGTGCGGCCGGAAGAACCCCATCGCGAGGAAAAACGGCTTGCCGGTTTTACCGGGGTGATGCTCCTCGATCAGGCGAATCGCATCGAGCGCGCCCTTGCCGTCGGTGTGGTCGTCGTCGCGGCTCTTGATGATGCGCCAGCTAAGCGTGCCGCCGTACTTCCCCTTTTGCAGCGTGGCCACCGGCTCCAGTTCGGTGCGGTCGATGCCGATCGGGTTGGCGACGGTGTTCCACGAGGCCGGGTCGTCCTTGCCGTCGGTGCCGATTTGCAGTGGCACACCGTAATGGTAAATCTTGCCGACACGCGCGGCGAAGTAGCCGTTGTTCATGAAGTGCTGTGACAGCGTGGTGATGTCCGGGTGGCGCTTGCGGAAGTCGCCGGCGTTGGAGAGCACGCCGGTCTGCTCCGGGTAGAGGCCGGTCATCAGGGAGGCGCGGCTGGGGTTGCAGACCGGGTATTGGCAGTAAGCGCGGTCGAAGCGCATGCCGCGCTTGGCCAAGCGGTCGATGTTCGGCGACTGGACCAGCGGGTGGCCGTAACAGCCGAGGTCGTTGTTGAGGTCGTCCACGGCGATGAACAAAACGTTCGGCTTGGCCTTGGCCGCCGGTTCCGGCTTGGCCAAGCAGAAAAATGCGAGTGCGGCGGCGAGGGGAAAAACAGTTTTACGGAAAGGCATTTGGAGAAAATAGCGAAAACAGGCCAATTGGGAAGGTTTTTAACGCAATCCGAGACAGGATTTCGTGCAAAAAAAGTGTTTACACCCACCGGATGCAGATGCACCGTCTCCGCGTCCGAGGCCGGGTCGGCCCGCCGGCCCACACCCCAACCATGACAATTCAATATCGTTTGCAGGATTTGCGCTGGCCAAGCGCGATCTTCCTCATCGGCACCGTGCTAACCACCCTCGTTGGCCTGCCAATTTTCCTCTACAACTTTGGCGGCCAGATCAACTGGTGGCTGCACGGCGCGATGTTCGTCGGGATGTTTATCGCCTCCGGCTTGAGCATCACGCTCGGCTATCACCGACTCTTCTCCCACCTGTCGTTCAAGGCCAAGTGGCCGGTGCGGCTGTTCACCCTCATCTTTGGGGCCACGGCGATGGAAAACTCCGCGCTCGAGTGGTGTTCAGATCATCGTCGCCACCACAAGCACACCGACGACGACGACGATCCGTACAACATCCAGAAAGGCTTCTTCCACGCACACATGGGCTGGGTCATATTCCGCCCAATCGGCGGCGATGTGCCGCTGACCAATGTCGACGACCTGAAGGCCGATCCAGTGGTCCGCTGGCAGCACAAGTGGTGGGGGGTGATCGGGATCGGGGTCGGCTTTGGCCTTCCCGCGCTCATTGGTTGGCTCGCCGAGGGCGGTGTCGGCGCGGTGGCCGGATTGCTCATCGGGGGTGTGGCCCGACAGGTGATGGTTCATCACATGACTTTTTTCATTAACAGCCTCTGCCACACACTCGGCAAGCAAACTTACTCAACCAAATGCACGGCGAAGGACAGCTGGTTCATGGCGCTCTTCACCTTTGGCGAGGGGTATCACAACTTTCACCACGAGTTTCAGCACGACTACCGCAACGGCGTAAAGCCGTGGCAGTTCGACCCCACCAAGTGGAGCATTCGCGTGCTGGAAAAACTCAGGCTCGTCTCCAATCTTCGCCGTGTCCCGAACGAGACCATCGCCGTGGCAGAGATCCGCGAGAAACAGCGGCAGCTCGACGAGCGGCTTACCGTCCACAAGGAGACCATTTGCGAGAAGGCCCAGCGGCTGTTCAACGAGGCGCAAGAGCAGCTCACCGCCGCCCACGAAACGTGGGAGGCCTCCAAGAAGGAATACACCCGCGCGATGCGCCAGCAACTCGACACCACCAAGGAACAACTGGGTGAGTTGAAGCAGCAAATGGAGCAGTCCGTGCTGGAGTTGCGACAGGCGATTCGCGACTGGCACAGCGCCCATCAGGGGCTCGTTCTGCAACTGGCCTGAGCCAAGCGATTGGCCAAGCTACCCTGCAAAACGGCGCTTCACGCGCCGTTTTTGTTTTTCGCGCCCCCACCTGACTATCGACTCAGTCGATACATCCATTGATTTTATCAATGACCCGGTTTTGTCGAATCTGCACTAGATTAACGCCTGCCAGCCATGGCTGGCTCATTGCTCAACAGCCCCGTCCGCGAGAAATCGTGGGCGGGGCATTTTTACCCGCTCACGCTTGGCCAGGCGCAACAACAGGTTTGCCTCCCCCCTGCCCTTCCGTCACCATCCGGCCACGACTATGTTTCCAATGAAAATCAAACAGTTCATAAAAACGATTCCGGCGGTGTTGGCGTTGGCCTTTGCCGGCCCGGCGGTCGCCAAGGACAGCGGGACACTCGACGTTTACTGGGTGGACGTCGAGGGCGGCGGCGGCACGCTGATCGTCACGCCCGCCGGCGAGTCGATCCTCATCGACACCGGCATGCCGGGCGGCCGCGATCCCGGGCGCATCCACAAGGCGGCCACCGGGATCGCCGGCGTGAAGCAGATCGACCATCTCATCGTCACCCATTTTCACATCGACCACTTCGGCGGGGCGGCGGAGTTGTCGCAAAAAATGCCGATCAAGAACGTGTGGGACAACGGCATCCCGGAACGCGACCCGGACGGCCGGGCCAACTCCAGCTTTTTGCTCCGCATCAAGCCGTACCGGAACATGAGCGTTGGCAAGCGCCACGTCATCCGGCCCGACACCGAGCTGCCGCTTAAGCAACTGCCCGGCCAGCCCGAGGTGCGCGTGCGGTGCATGGCGGCGATGCAGAAATTCGTCGACGCGCCGAAGGGCACGCCGCGCAATCCGCTCACCGACCAGGTCAAGTGGATCAAGGAGGACACGACCGACAACGCCAACAGCATCGCCGTGATGGTCGAGTTGGGCGGCTTCCGGTTTTGGGACGGCGGCGACCTCACGCAAAACACCGAGGCGCGACTCGTCACGCCGCACAACCGTGTCGGCACCGTGGACGTTTACCAGGTGAACCATCACGGACTGGACTACAGCAACAACGCCGTGTTCGTCCAAAGCCTCGCGCCGACCGTCTCGGTGATGAACAACGGCGTAACCAAGGGCTGCGGCGCCTCCTCGTTCGCCGCGCTGAAGAGCGCAAACCCCAAAGCGATGTACCAGGTCCACAAAAATCTCCGGGCCGACATCGAGAACAACACGGCGGACGAATACATTGCCAACCTCACGCGCGACTGCGACGCGCACCACATCCATATGTCCGTCGCCCCCGATGGGCAGCAATACACCCTCCGCATCCCCGCCAACGGACACAGCCGCACGTTTAAGACGCGCCGGAAATAACCCGACCACCGGCCAAGCGCCCGCCGGGCCAAGATGATTTACCTCGACCACCTCACCACCACCCCGCCGCTGCCGGAAGTGGTCGACGCCATGCAACCGTGGCTGCGCGAGCAGTTCGGCGCGCCGGCAGCGCTGCACCGGCCGGGCCTCGAGGCGCGCGACGCGATCGACGCCGCGCGGGTTTGCCTGGCCAAGCTGGTGAACGCCGCCGAGCCGGAGGAGATTATTTTCACCTCCAGCGGCACGGAGGCGATCAACCACGCAGTCAAGGGTGCCGCCCTGGCCAAGCGGCGGTTCGGCACCCATATCGTCACCACGGCGATCGAGCATCCGGCCGTGCTCGGCTCGATCGCCTGGCTCGAGAGCCAAGGTTTCAGCAGCACGCAGATCGGCGTCGATGGCGAAGGCCGGATCGATCCCGCCGCGCTTGGCCAGGCGATGACTGAAGAAACCGTCCTGGTCTGCCTGCACCACGCGAGCCACGACCTCGGCACCATTCAGCCGGTCGCTGAGGTGGCCAAGCTGACCGGCGCGCGCGGCATCCCGCTGTTTGTCGATACCACCGCCAGCGGCGGCTGGCTGCCTGTCGATGTCGGGCAACTGGGCGCTGATCTGATCGCCCTGTCGCCGCACCGGTTTGGCGGCCCAAAAGGTGCGGGCGTGCTGTACCGAAAAAGCCGCGTCGGCGTGGAAAACCTCATCCACGGCGGCATGCAGGAAAATGAACGCCGTGCCGGGACGGAAAACGTGGCCGCCATCGTCGGGGCCGGGGTGGCCGCCAAACAGGCCGGGGCCGCGCTTGGCCAAGCGGCAGCCGATGCGGCCAAGCTGCAGGCGCGCCTGCTCGACGGGATCCGTGGGGCTGTCGATGGGGTTCAGTTAAACGGCCCCGAACCGGGGGACGGGCGGCTGCCGCATCAGCTCAGCCTCAGCACCGAGGGGGTCGAGGGGGAAGGCCAGGCGCTGATGCTCGACCTGCGCGGCGTCGCCATCGCGGCCGGGGCGGCGTGCACGACCCGGTCAATGCGTCTGCCGCCTGCCCTGCGCGCCATTGGGCGCGACGCCGACTTGGCCAAGGGCACCACACTGTGGAGCATCGGCCGCGACACCACGGAGGACAACGTTGACCGGGCGATCGAACAGTTCGCCGTCGTCACCGCCAAGCTGCGCGCCCTGTCCCCGACAAATTGATTTCCGCCGGCACGGGAAAAGTTCACTTGAAACCCGCGGCCGCAGCGTGTAAATACCCGGCGCGAAATTGATTTCGACATGGCTGAACTAGAGGAAAAATACGAGGACAACGTCGCGGGTAAATTTTTCGTGGATGAACAATGCATCGACTGCGATCTCTGCCGCGAAACCGCGCCGACCTGCTTTACCCGAAACGACGATGGCGGCTACTCCTTCGTCGCCAAGCAACCGGAAAACGAGGAGGAGGAGGAACAGTGCAAGGAGGCCATGGAGGGATGCCCGGTGGAAGCCATTGGCGACAATGGCGACCAGTAGCCCCCGGTTTCTTCAGCTGTTTTTCTGTAGTCGACGGCCCAGCAGGTTGAGCGCCTGATGCACCGTGGCGTGCTTGAAGGCCTCCCGGTCGAAGGGATGAAACTTCCGGAGCGCGACCGGCCGCCGGCCCGTTGATGCCAAGCCAAGCCACACGGTACCCACCGGCTTTTCCGGCGTGCCGCCGTCCGGCCCGGCGATGCCGGTGACGGAGAGGGCGTGATCTGCCCCGCCGGCCTCCAGCGCGCCTTCGGCCATCTCAAGTGCCACCGGTTTGCTGACCGCGCCGTGTTCCGCGAGGGTCGATTCACTCACGCCCAACAGTTTTTGCTTCATCGCATTGCTGTACGACAGCGCGCCGCCGGCGAATACGGCGGACGCCCCGGGCACGTTGGTGATGTGGTGCCCGAGCAACCCGCCGGTGCACGACTCGGCGACGGCCAACGTCTCGCCGGCGGCGGTCAACTGTGCGACCACTGCCTCTGCGATTGTCTCATCGCCCATGCCGTAAATGTGTTTGCCGATGAGCGCGCGGACCGCCGTCTCCGCCTCGTCGAGGATGGCCGGCATGTCCGGGCCGCACCCACTCAATCGGATGTCGACCTGCCCGATCCGTGCGCAATAGCCCAGCTCCAGCCCGCGCACCAACAGCAGCCGGAGCGGTTCGCGAAGGGTTTCCTCCACCGCCGATTCGCCGATGCCGAGGCTGCGCAAAATCCGGCAGTGAAACGCCTCCCGCTGCGGCCACCGTTTTTCCACAAACGGCAGCACCTGCTCGTCGAACATGGGGCGCAGTTCGCGCGTCGGCCCGGGCAGCAGGATCAGCCACGCCGGCTCGGAGCCGTCCCCGAACGGGTTGGGCGCCACCTCGATGGCCAGGCCGGGCGCGGTACCGTGCCGATTCGGGAACACCACCGCGCCCTCCGGCACCTGCGCCTGCACCAGCACCGACTCCGGCATGGGCCGGTTGCGCTGCCTGAAGAATCCCTCAATGTGCGCCGCAACGGAGGCGTCTTGGCCAAGCGGACGGCCCAGGAGATCAGCCAGCAGCCGTCGTGTCAGGTCATCGTCGGTCGGGCCAAGCCCGCCGGTGGTGATGACAAGGTCGGCCCGACCAAGCGCGGTTTGCACCGCCCCGCAAATCGCCGGGCCGTGGTCCGGCACGGTGATTTGCCGGGCGAGTGGACGACCGCGCTCGGCCAGGCGCCGGCCAAGCCACTGCTGGTGCGTGTCGAGCACCTGACCAAGCAGCAGCTCGGTGCCGATGGTGATGAGTTCGATCTCCATCCTCGGCCGGCCAGTATCGGGGCGAGCCGCAGCCAAGGGCAAGCTTGGCCAAGCGGCCGACCCGCGGTTGACCTTGGCCAAGTGAAGGAGCATCCTGCCGCCGATGCAACATGCTCCCGGATTCTTGGCCGTGGTCGATGAGGCGCGCGGGCGGGTCAGCGAGATCGACCTCGCCCAGGCCCGCGAACGCCTGGCCCGCAACCCGAACGCCATCCTGATGGACGTGCGCGAGGATCGGGAATGGGTCGCCGGCCATGCGGCGGGCGCGGTTCACCTCGGGAAGGGCATTCTCGAGCGGGATATCGAGTCGGTGGTGCCGGACAAGGACGCGGAGGTGATCATGTATTGCGGCGGGGGATTCCGCTCGGTACTCACGGCAGAGGTGGCGGGGCGGATGGGCTACTCGAACGTCCACTCGCTCATCGGCGGCCACAAGGCGCTAGTCAACGCCAGTTGGAAAATGGTAAGCGGCGATTGAACCGCCACCGCTTGGCAAGTGGACTACTTAATCCTATTGAAGGTGGCCTGAAGAACATCAGAGGACGGCTTGCCCTCGAACTTGCTCTGGGCGGCCTCGATGACGCCGGCCTCCAGGGCGTTTTTCGTCGGGCGCTGCACCTGGTAAAAGATGCCGAAATGGCCGGGAAAATCTTCGCTGGCCAGGGCGTATGCCGCCGCCTCGTCGGTCGGGTCGTGATCCTCCGGCACGAGGTTGAACTCGCCCCCTTTCCGGGGGTTGGAGGAATCGAAGGCGCCGGCGTAAAACTCGGTGCATTCGCTCAGGCACTCGATGAAACTGAAGCCGTCGTGATCCATCGCGGCGTCCATCATCTCAAGCAGATGCTTCGGGTTGGTGTGCGTGGTGCGCGCCACGAAGGAGGCCCCGGCCGAGATGGCGAGCTTCATCGGGTTGATCGGCTTGTCGAGCGCGCCCCAGCCGTCGGTCTTGCTCTTGAAGCCGATCGGCGAGGTCGGCGAAGTTTGTTTCTTGGTCAGCCCGTAGACGAAATTGTCCATGACCACGTAGGTCATTTTGATGTTTTTGCGGGCGGTGTGGACGAAATGGTTGCCGCCGATGGAGAAGGCGTCGCCGTCGCCGCCGAAGGTGAACACGTGCAGGTCGGGCCGCGAAAGGGAGACCCCGCTGGCAAACGATAACGCCCGCCCGTGGATGTAATGCACGCCGTGCGCCTGCACGAAATACGGGAAACGGCTGGAGCACCCGATGCCGGCCACGGTAGTCACATTCTCGTGGGGAATGTTCCTCTTCTGGATCAGCTTGTAGTAGATGGAGAGTACGGAGAAATCACCGCAGCCGGGACACCAAGTCGGGTGATCGGCGGTGATCTCCTTCTTGGTCACCGGCTGGCGTTCCCCGGCGTCCTGCGGGGGCTGCTCCAATGTTGCGCTGTCACTCATGTTTCTAAAAAATGTATCAGGCTGCGACGGTTTCTTCCTCGAGGCGCGCTTTGACGCGCTCGATGATCTCGGAAACTTTCCAACGCCGGGCGGCGGTCTTGTTGATGCCCTTGATGCGCGCATCGGCGTACCGGGCGCGCATGATGCCGGCCAACTGGCCGTACCCGTAAACGCCGCCGTCATTCATCTCGACGATGAAGACCGACTTGAAGCGCGGAAGAATGTCCTCCAAGCGGGTTGGCAACGGGTTGATGTGCTTGATGTGCATCGAGGACAGGGTGTAGCCTTCTTTGGTGAGTTGATCCACCGCCTCGTGGAGCGGCCCCTTGGTCGACCCCCAGCCCACCAACAGCACATCGCCGGAGTCCGGCCCACAGATTTCCGGGGTGGGCAACTCGTCCGCAAGTGTCTTGAGCTTGTTGCGGCGTTTTTTGGTCATGGCGATATGGTTCACCGCATCACCGCTGGGATGCCCCGACTCGTCATGCTCCAAACCAGTCACTACGGGGTAACGGCCATCCTCAATCCGTGTCCCGGGAGCCCGGTGCCCGCTGAGTCCGTCCCCAGACGACAAGTCGTACGGCTTGTGAGACGATACGGGGCTCAAGTCTAGCTCAATGTCTTTGCAAATCGTTTTCAGATCGGGCTCGTTAAACGCCTCGATGCGAGTGGCGATCGCCTGGTCGCTCAGCACAAAAACGGGGACGCTGTATTTGCGGGCGATATTCACCGCCTCGATAGCGGTATAAAAACAGTCCTCCACGTCGGAGGCGGCCAGCACCACGCGAGGCGAGTCGCCGTGTCCACCGTAACAGGCGATGTTGAGGTCGGACTGCTCAACATCGGTCGGCAAGCCGGTGGAGGGACCGCCACGCTGAATGTCGATCACCACCAATGGCATCTCCGCCATGACCGCCCAGCCCACAGCCTCTGCCTTAAGTGAAATACCTGGGCCACTTGAACCGGTGACTGCTACTCGGCCTCCGTAGCTCGCGCCGATCGCCATCGACACAGATGCGATCTCATCCTCGCACTGGATGAAAGACCCACCGTACTTGGGCAACTCGCGGCGAAGCAACTCCATGATGTCCGACCACGGCGTGATCGGGTAACCTGCGCCAAAACGAACCCCGGCGGCGATCAGCCCGTAGCCGATCGCCTCGTTGCCAGACATCACTACCTGGTTCGAGCGCTCATCACCACCCCTAGCAAGGCGAAACAGATTGAAGAGGTCGCCGGACTGATAACGATAACCAGCTTGAAAAGCGTCCATCGCTGTCTTTACGACGCTCTCGCCCTTGCCGCTGAACCGCTCGTTGATGAGCCGCTCGAGTTTCTCCGTGTTGAGGCTGAACATCCGGCCGATCAAGCCAAGCGCATAAATATTCTTGCCCTTGTCCCGGGCCGTGCCGCCGATCGCCTCGACAGTCAGGCTGGAGATAGCGATGCCAATATGCCGGTACTTGGTCAGCCATTCCTCGTCCGGCTCCACATGGTCACTGTCGTAGACGAGGATACCTCCCTTGGCCAAGTTTTTGACGTGGTTGTCATAGGAATGCTGGTAAAAGGCAAACAACACATCGGCTTTATCACCGGGGCTGAGCACCTCGCCGGAGCCGAGTCGGACCTGAAAAATGGACGCACCACCCGAGATGGTCGACGGGATCGTCATCATGGTCATGACCTCCCGCTCACTCCGCCCGGCCAGGCGGGCCAGAAACCCGCCGATGGACTGGATGCCGTCCTGTGAGTTGCCCGCGAGGCGGATCGTCACCTCCGAAATCGAGGAGGGCTGGGAATTGCTCCCATTGTTGGCCTCCGAAACAGTCGTCTCGCTCATCGAGAATGTTGAATGATATTGCCCTAATCGCCCCCAAGGAACGGGAGCGGCGCCGGCGAAAGTAGCAATCTTTTAGAACGTGTCAAACGATTATCCATTCTAATGCAGGATATTTCATCTGCTTCACCGCCGGGACTGTCCCGAGCATAAACTTGGCCAAGCTCACGCCTCGAGCTCACCCCGGATCAGGGCCATCAACCCGTCGTACTCCGTGGCCGATTTGAACTGCGGAAACTCCGCCCTCACGTTGTCCGGGGCCCGGAACAGGAAGCCGGTGTCGGCCTCGCCGAGCATGGTCGTGTCGTTGTACGAGTCGCCGGCGGCGATCACCCTGTAGTTCAGCCCACGGAACGCCGCCACGGCCAGGCGCTTCTGATCCGGCTGCCGCAGCCGGTAATGGGCCACCCGGCCCTCCCCGTCGATCTCGAGCCGGTGACAAAGCAGGGTTGGCCAGGCCAATTGCCGCATCAGCGGTTCGGCAAACTCCTCGAACGTGTCCGACAGGATGACCACCTGCGTGATCGAGCGCAGCTCGTCGAGAAACGCCCGGGCCCCCTCCAGCGGCTCGAGCGTGCCAATCACCTCCTGGATGTCCGCCAGCTTGAGGCCGTTCTCGGCGAGGATGGCCAGCCGGCCGCTCATTAGCTCGTCGTAGTCCGGGATGTCGCGCGTGGTCAACTTGAGCCGCTGGATCCCGGTCTTTTGCGCGACGGCAATCCAAATCTCCGGCACCAGCACCCCCTCGAGATCGAGCGTGACGATGGTTTGTTGCTTCATATCCCTGTGCGCCCCGCCAAGCGGCGACGGCGCGCACGGTTGTCCGTGCCACCGCCCAATCAATCAAGCCGAATCGCGTCTGCCCAAGCACTTGGCTTCTGGCCACCCTGTTTCTTTTTGCCCAGGGAAGCCAAGATGGCACAGCCGTCCGCCGGTCCGCGCTTGGCCAAGCGCCGGCCCGTTTGATTCGGGGGAACCGCCACGTTTGCGCGGAAAACCGGATTCAAGGGCGTTGCCGTCCCGGCTCGACCGCAGGATCCGGGGCGCTTGGCACGGAAAATGCCCTCGTGTGGCCCGCTGGGCAGCGAGCCGTCTGGGCGGACCATTGGCGTCACTGGGATGCCGAGGCGCTGTGGCGGACGGAAGAGCCCGGGCGACAGGTTGCAGCCTAAAAAAGACTTGATAACGCACGTCATAAGCACCCCTAATGGGCCGGGGCCTTGAACAGGCCCTTGTTTTGTCGCTTGGCACGGTTCCGGGCGGCTTGGCGCTTTTACCCTGTTACAATCATGAGCAAAGCAAAACTCGAATACATCTGGCTGGACGGCTACACGCCGACCCAAAGCCTGCGAAGCAAGACCAAGGTCGAGACCGACTTTGGTGGAACATTGGAAGACTGCCCCGTGTGGGCCTTTGACGGCTCCTCCACGGAGCAGGCCGAAGGCAACGCGTCCGACTGTCTCCTCAAGCCGGTCGCCCTGTACCCCGACCCGGACAAGGTCGGCACCGACAACTGGCTGGTAATGGCTGAAGTCATGAACGCCGACGGCACCCCGCACCAATCCAACGGCCGGGCGACCATCGACGACGACGACGACGATTTCTGGTTCGGGTTCGAGCAGGAATACGTGCTGTGGGACGTCGACACCAGCCTCCCCCTTGGTTTCCCGAAGAACGGCTTCCCCGGGCCGCAGGGGCCGTACTACACCTCGGTGGGCGCCGCCAATGCGGTCGGCCGCGACATCGTCGATGAGCACCTGCAAGTCTGCCTCGACGCCGGCATCAACGTCGAGGGCATCAATGCCGAGGTGATGATGGGCCAATGGGAGTTTCAGATCTTCGGCAAGGGTGCCGGCCGCGCCGGCGACGAGGTCTGGGTGGCCCGTTATCTTCTTGAGCGGATCGGCGAACGGTACGGTGTCGCGGTGAACTGGCATCCGAAACCGGTCACCGGCGACTGGAACGGATCCGGCATGCACGCCAACTTCTCCAACGGAGCCATGCGGGACCAGGGCGGCAAGGATCTCATGACGAAGATTTGCGAGGAGTTCGGCAACAACATTGCAGAGCACATCGACGTGTACGGCGCCGACAACAACCAGCGCCTCACCGGCCTGCACGAGACGCAGTCGATCGACAAGTTCAGCTACGGCGAGTTCGACCGCGGCGCATCGATCCGCATCCCGGTGGCCACCATCCAGAACGACTGGAAAGGCCGCCTGGAGGATCGGCGACCGGCATCCAACGGCGACCCGTACAAGATCGCGGCGGTCATCATCTCGACCACCAAAAAGGCGCTCGGCTAAAACCCGCTCGAACCTCATTTACACCCAAGACCGGCGAAACATCGCCGGTCTTTTTTTGTCAGCCAGGCGCACCCGCTCCGCTTGGCCAAGCGCTTGGCCAAGCGAATTAACTGCCCTGCTGGGCGACGGTGCTGATCAGGCGGACGGCGATCACGATGGAGAGCAGCAACAACAACAGGCCGGAGATGTGGGAAAAGCGGACGAGGGTTTTGTCGGAAAAGCGGTTCCGCACACGAGCGCTGCCGAATACGAGCAGCACAAACCAGGCGGCGATGCCCAGGCCAGCACCAGCGGCACAGGCCATGCGGCTCTGCCAGGCTGGCTGCAGGGTGCCGTTGGCCAGCAGCACGGCCGAGATCATGATCCAGAACAGGAGCACGTTGGGGTTGACCAGCACCCGAACGAAGCCGGTCCAGAACATGGTGTGCGGGTGCAGCCGCTGCTCGATCATCCGGGCGCGCTTGCCCTGCACAGTCACGGTGTCGGCCATCAGGTAACGGATCCCGAAGAATGTCACCGCCAGGAAACTGACCAGTTCCACCGTCGCGCTGAGGATGGGATCCTCGAACAGGTTGGCAAACCCGCCGAAGGCGATGACGCAGTAGATCATCTCCATCAGCAGCGCGCCCAACGCGATGATCAACGCCCGTGTCCTGCCGCTGTGGATGCCCTCCTCCATGATGGCGACATTGATCGGCCCAACCGGCACGGCGCACACGAACCCGGTCAGCATCCCAGCACCAACGGCCATGGCATAGTCAGCAGGGGTCATGAACGCGGCCCCGGGGGGCTATTCGTCGTCAAAGTCCTCCTCAATTTCCCTCCTCAGTTTCCGCGACAACCGCGGCCGCACGAAACCGTAAACCAGATACGACGTGAAGATCAGTGGCAGCACAATCGGGACAAGGTATTTCCAAAGGAACACGAAGCAGGCCACCACCACCACGGCACCGGCGAACTTGGCGAACGGCCGCCGCGACCGGAAGTCCAATTTCTTGAACGACGGGTACTTGACCTCACTGACCATCATCACTGACAGGAACACCAGCACCGCCAGCAGGACCCAGCGCCAGGAACTGGACGGCAGGTCTTTTTCCTCGAGCCAGACGAGGAACATGGTCAGCGACGCCACCATCGCTGCGGATGCCGGGATGGGCAGCCCGAGGAATTCGCGGCTGTTGCCGGAATCTGGCAGCGCCGCCAGGCAGTTGTAGCGGGCCAGCCGGAGCGCGCCGCACAGCAGGTAGACCGAGGCCACCACGAGGCCAAGCCGCTCGAAGTCGTGCAGGATCACCCGCTGCATGAGGAATGCCGGCGCGGCCCCGAACGAGATCACGTCTGCCAGCGAGTCGAACTGCAGCCCAAACGGGCTTTCCTTGCCGATCAGCCGGGCGATACGCCCGTCGAGCGCGTCGAACACAAACGCCCCCATGATCAGCCACAGGGCGTTCTTGATTTTCCCGATATCGGCCTCGCTAAACACCGGTCCACCCGACCCGGCCGTGTCGGGCGCCACCTGCACGATGAACGTCAGCGCGAGGAACCCGCACAGCAGGTTGCCCGCAGTCATCAGGTTTGGGAGAAAAAAGATGCGCAGCCGCCCGCCGTCCGGGGACGTGGCTGATTCCGGTTGTGGAGTGTCGGCACTCACGTTGCTGCAGGCTCCCCGCCGGCGTGCACGCGGTCTTTCCAGACGTAGCGGAACATCAGCGTCCGCAGCGCGGCGGTCAACGGGATGGCCAGCACGCCACCCATGATGCCTCCCAGCAGCGTGGTGCCCACCATCACCGCGACGATGATCGTCAGCGGATGCAGCCCCACACGGTCGCCGATGATCTTCGGCGAGATGAATAGCCCTTCCATCGCCTGCACCGCCGCGAACCAAACCAGGATGAGAATCGGCTTGAGCCAACCGTCATCCGGCACGAACTGGATCATCGCCAGCACGAACGCCGGGATGATGCTCAACGCCACGCCGAGGTACGGAATGATGCCCAGAAGGCCGGCCATGACGCCGAGCAGGACGGCGTATTCCAGGCCAATCGACAAGAACCCGACAGTCAGCAGTGCCCCGACGCACATCGCCACCAGCACCTGCCCCCGGAAAAACACTATCAGGCAGTCATTAATGGAGCGCAGCACAAACACGATCTCCTCCTTGACCTGCGACTCGCGCACCGGCAGGTAGTCGGTCCAGTTCCGCTTGATGCCCCGTTTCTCCAGCAGGAAGTAAAACACGTACACCGGCACCAGGGCCAACCCGGCGAGGAAGCCGAACAGCGACATCACTTTCTTCAACTGTTCCAGCGCCCAAGCCGATATTTTTTCCACGGCGTTCACCGTGAACTCGCGAGCCTTCTCGTTCGTCACACCGACATTCTGCATCCACTCCTTGGGGGCATCGAACCAGCCCGGGTTGGCCGGGGCATTGGTAGATGTGTTGGACGGGTTGACAATCGAACTGACGCTTTTCTGGAATTGCTCGGCCTTCTTGGGAAACTCAGTGGTGAGCTTGCCCACCTGCGTGATCAACGACGGCACCACCGAGGCCACCATGCCCCCCACCAGCAGCACCGCGATGCAGAACACCATGATGATCGCGTTCTGCCGCTTGAATCCGCGTTTCCTTTGGAACCAATCGACTATCGGATCTAGCAGGTAGGCGATGACCCCGGCGATCGCCAGCGGAATCAAGACCGAGGAAAGCGTGTTGACCATCCAGGCGACGCCCAGCGTCAGCAGGGCCGCCAATGTCAGCAACACTCCCACCGCCAGTGCCGTCACCGAGGTCCAGAGAATCCGGGCCTGCTTCTCGGTTGGTGGGGGGTACGCCATCGATGCCTACTCCTGCCCCAGTTCGACTGCCCGCTCCGTCGATGCGCGAACGGCGTTGATGAGTGCGCTGCGCACGCCGCCCTCCTCCAACTCATGCACACCCTCGATCGTCGTGCCGCCTGGGCTGCAAACCATGTCCTTCAACTCGCCGGGGTGCTGCCCGGTCTCGAGCACCATCCGCGCCGCGCCGAGCATCGTCTGCGCGGCAAGCTTGGTCGCGATCTCCCGAGGCAGGCCGGCCGCCACGCCGCCGTCGCTCAACGCCTCGATG
>NYYJ01000167.1 GCA_002686755.1 Verrucomicrobiales bacterium | reverse complement strand
CTCGACAGGGAGGAAACCGTGGAGATCGCCCGCAACTATCTTTCGTCGCTCCGCCTGGCCCGGGTGTTCTCCGCCGGGGTCACATTCAGTCAGGCGCCGGCCATTCAACGCGTGATCCAGTACCCATTCTGCGTGGTTTACCGGGGGGGGCGCGGGGGTGCGGTATTGTTCGATATGATCGACGGATTGACCGGCAGACGGGGTGGCACCTTGGCCAAGCAGGCGTTCCTGGCAGCCCTGCACAGCCGCAATGTCGACACCCCATGACCCGCAAATGCCGGGGGCGGCAACCGATTATTTCCCCTTATTTGTCTTGCCAATTGAAAACTTTGGGGCAGTCTCGCGCCCCTGCGCCCAAGGTGGGCGCATTTTTAACTAAAGAAAAAGATTATGGCTAAAGGTAAAGTTGCTCGTTTTTTCGATCAAAAAGGATACGGTTTCATTGAACCGGAAGGTGGTGGCAAGGACTTGTTCGTGCACATCAACGAAGTTGAGGGTGGTCAGCTCCAGGAGGGTGACACCGTTGAGTATGAGGAGACCGAGGGCCGCAAGGGATTGCAGGCCTCGGGCGTGAAGGTTGTGTAAAGCCGTCACGGTTTTGCGGAATTTTAAAGCTCAAAACTGGAAGAAGCCCTGACGTCTAATTCCAGTGGCAAAAGGCGGCGAGGAAATCGAGGTTGTTGGGGTGGTGAGTCAGGTACTCCCCGGCACCATGTTCAGGGTCAAACTTGAGAATGACCATGAAGTGCTGGCGCACATCGCCGGCAAGATGCGGAAACGCCGCTGGATTCGTCTCGCGGTTGGTGACAAGGTAAAAATGGAAATGTCACCTTACGACCTCGACAAGGCCCGGATCATCTGGCGTCTCAACGACTAACCCGCCAAGCCGCCAACCAATTCAGGCCAGACCCCATCCGGGTCTGGCTTTTTTTTATGTCGCTTGGCCAAGCGCTTGGCTTTGTTCGGTTGACGCGCCGTTGGAGGTTCCGTAGTTTCCGCTCCCCATGTTGTTTATGAAACGGGTTCTCTCTGCAGTTTGTGCGTTCACGATGGCCGCCTCTCTTTCCGGTTGCATCGGCCTCAGTATCGGTTCGTCCAAAAAAACACCATCGCTCGGGCAGGAGTTGGTGGACTTGAAAGCGGCACTTGATGCCGGTGCCATTTCCCCGGACGAGTACGAGCAAAAGCGCGGAGAGATTCTCAACGACGATTAACGCACCACCCCCTCGCGATGACTACGCGAGGTACGGGATGGTTAGCGGGCCCTGCGGCAGTACGGCCACACGGGCATTGGGGCCGAGGTTGGTCAGGCGCTTGGCCACTTCGGCGCTGATGTCGGGGCATGGGGTCAGGTGGCAGGCCGCGACGGTTTCCTTGTCCAGCAGGCTGTGGACGAGCACTTCGGCCTTGCGCTGCACTAGCGCTTGGATCTGCGCCTGCCATTGCTCCGGCCGAACGAAGCCCGGCGTGGAGAGCTTGGCCAAAATTTCCTCGGTGGACCCGGCGCTGCGCAGCAGTTCGTCAAGCGGGCTACCGCCTGGAACCCCCTCGCGGCACTCGGCGGCGAGGATCAGAGTGCCGTCCTCCTTCAGCACCCGGGCACCGGCGCTCATGCCCTTGACACCCTGGTACAGGTTGAGGTCCAGCGGATAGCCGCTGTTGGTCGTTACGACGATGTCGAATGGCTGCTCGACAGGCTGCATCGCGGACCCTTTCACGAAGGTGCAGCCGGCCCGGTGCGCCTCGAGGATGTCGCCGGCAAAGACGTTGGTGATGTCGCGCCGCTCGTTGAGGGTGACGTTGAGGAGGAAACTTGGCCCGGTCTTGAGCGCGATGTCGCGCAGTTCCTCCCAGAGCGGGTTGCCGTCGGTGACACCGAAGGTTGCCCGTGGGTCGCCGATGTTTTTCGCGCCGTGATTGCTCATCACCGTTTCCAGTCCGGCGCAACCCGGCATGATGCCTTTCACGCCGCCGCTGAACCCGGCGAAGAAATGTGGTTCGATAAAACCGGTGACGATCCGTAAGTCGGCCTCGACGATGTGGCGGTTGAGCAGGGCAGGGGTGCCGTCGGCCGTGGTACCGACCTGCACGAGGGCGCCGGGATTTTCAGGCTCGTGGTTGAGCACGCGGTAGTTGGCGACGACCTCCGGCGTCAGCAGCGTCTGGAGTTCCTCGCGCGTGTTGGCCCGGTGGGTGCCGAGTTGGTTGAGCAGCGTGATGTTGTCGCCTCGCCCGCCGAGATGCTCTAGCAGCCACGGGATGATCCGGTCGTTCGGCGTTGCGCGGGTGATGTCGGTGAAGGCGATGCAAATCTTCGTGTCCGCCGAGATGCGCTCGAGCAACGCTTGGCTGCCGATCGGGTTTTGCAGCGCGCCGAGCACCGCCGCCTTCTCGTCGGCAAGGCCATCGATGTGCGCCGGCTCGATGACCGTCGTTCGATCGTCTGGAACCTCGATGGGAAGATGGCCGGAGCCGTATGCCAGGTTGACTTTCATTCGTAATTCGTCGGGAGCGTACCGGCACCTTCGCGCCAAGCCAAGCGAGTCAATTCCACGACAGGTCGTCCGGGCCGTCGGCGAGCAGGCGGTGTTGCCAGTCCAAGCCGCGGAGAATCTCGCGCCAAGCCGCCTCCTTGGGGTTGCTGAAGACCAGTTCCGTCGTGGCTTTGCAGACAAGCCATGCCTTGCGGGCCAGCTCGCTCTCGAGTTGGCCGGCGCCCCAGCCGGAGTAGCCGAGGAACACCTCGATCTTGTGGTCGGGGTTGACTGAGTTGGCGAGGTCGCTCAACTCGCCCGGATCCTGCACCAGCGACAGGTTGTTCATCACGTTACCCTGGAACATGAACGCGTCGCTGTGGAGGATGTGCACCGACGACTCGTCAACCGGGCCTCCGCTGCGGGTGCGCCGGTTCTTCACCGACGGCGGCATGTCGATCGGCAACACGTCGCCGATGCGCTTGTCGCTGGGTTGATTGAGCACCAACCCGAAGGCGCCTCCGGGCGAGTGTTGGCACATGAGGATCACCGTATGGTGAAAACAGGAACCGTACATGCCGCCGGCATCCAGCAACAAATGCCCACGAAGGTTCTCAAGTTTTTCCTTCATCCGCCGGCCACCACCTTGACGATTTCCATTGAGTCGCCCGCCTTGAGCTGCCGCTCCGCGAACTCCGATGGCGTTATTGCCTCGCCGTTTAGTTCCACCACCACGCTGCGCGGCAGCATGCCCTGCGCCTTGAGAAAATCGTGCAGCGACACCGGCAAACCGGTGGCGATCTCCCGCCCGTTGGCGGTGACACTCTGTGGCGAATCACTCATCCCGCTGCGGTGACTTTGTCGTCGATTCGCACCCAAGTCAACGACCGCCGCTTGGCCAAGCGCGTACCGGGCGGTAGGCTGCCGCGCCGATGCGCCTCCGCTCCATCGTTGCACCGCTTCTCAAGTGGTTCGCCAAAAACGCCCGCGACTTGCCGTGGCGGCGGACGCGCGACCCGTACGCCGTCTGGGTGTCGGAGATCATGCTGCAGCAGACACAGGTCAAGACGGTGATCCCGTATTGGGAACGTTGGATGAAGCGCTTACCGGACATCACCGCGCTGGCCAACGCCCGGGAGGACACGGTCATCAAGTTGTGGGAGGGGCTTGGCTACTATTCGCGGGTGCGAAACATGCAGAAGGCCGCACGGCTGATTCGCGACGAGCATGGCGGCCGTTTTCCGCGCGACTTGGCCGGGGTAATGGCGCTGCCCGGGGTGGGGCGTTACACCGGCGGCGCGGTCTGCAGCATCGCGTTCAACCAATCGGAACCAATTGTAGACGGGAACGTCATTCGCGTGCTCACGCGCGTGGTCGGCATCGAAGAGTCGCCCAAGGCGAAGCCGGTGCTCGAAAAAATTTGGGCCTTCACCGATGACCTCGTAAAACATGCCGTGGCGAGGCAACAGCCAAGACAGCGAAATGCCTCCGCCTTCAACCAAGCGATGATGGAACTGGGCGCGCTTGTCTGCAGGCCGCGCAACCCGCTCTGCGGCGGCTGCCCGCTGCAAGGCCGTTGCACAGCGCGAAAGGAAAACAAGGTCGAAACCATCCCGGCGTTGGCCAAGCGGGCGGCGGCAACCAAGCGGCGGTTCATCGGATTCATCATCAACTGGCGCGGGAAAGTGTTCGTGCAGCGGCGGCCAAGCGGCGACGTGAACGCCGGCTTTTGGGAGTTCCCCAACTGGGAAGTGAGCGCCGATGCCGATGCCGCTCACTTGGCCAAGGCTAACCTCCCGCTTGGCCAAGCGGAGTTGCTCTGCGTCATCAACCACTCGGTTACGCGGTACAGGAATAGACTTGAGATGTTTTTATTGAGAGTTTCCCGAAAACCCCGCTTGGCTAAGCTTCATGGGGAATGGGTATCCTTGGCGAAAATTGATAAGTTTCCCTTAACTGCAGCGCATCGAAAAGTTGCTAAGCGTCTTTAAGCTTAGTGTTGTTCAGAGATATATAAAATAAAGTAAGTATAATTAATATTAAAGTATTTTTTTTGCGCGGAGCATAATGTAAAGAGGTGCAAGGGTGTTGATGTAATCATCACTCCATGGATCACACTCATATTCATAAGAATCGAGGGAACGCCAATTTGCCCTGAGAAGTGAGGTGATGTCGGATCCTTTGCGAAGAAGCACACAATAAAGCGAATGATCTTCGAAAGGCTTAGGTTGTTCATCGCTATGTCTAGCTAATGCTTCCCATTGTTCTCCACTGGTAGACTTTATAACTCCTTGAAGGTCGTAATGACGGTTTGTGATGTGAAAGATCAGTTTTCCTTTAGAAGCGAGTTTTCTATCGTAAAGAGAAAAAGCCTCTTTTGTTAGCAAGTGAGTGGGAATCGCATCACTGCTGAATGCATCTATCATGATGATATCATATGAGTTGTCTGGGGCTAGTTCCAGTTGAATCCTAGCATCTCCTTCTACATTTGTGATGCTGGCTGAACAATCTGACAAATATGTGAAGTGGTTCTGAGCTATATCCACAATGCTCGGATCCAATTCATAGAAGGTTATTTTTTCTGGTTCTTCAAAGTAAGTAGAGCATGCGCCGACACCCAAACCTATAATTGCTACATTTCGATTTTTTGTCCTTTCAATGAGAAGATCCTTTAACGGTCCTTCGCTATGGTAATAGGATAGTGCATATTTTCGTGTGTAAGGATGTATAATTTGAGAACCATGCACAGTTGAACCATGCCATAATGTTCGTAGGATTGGGCCTTTTTCATTAAAAAGAGGATCCTTTTCCGACCATTGAGGAAATATATCTTTTGGATTCAAGGGTAGATCAGCTATTTTATAAATTCCATAGTAGTTCCGATATTGATAAATTGGTTTACTGTCGAAAAATGGCACGATCATTCCATCATTTCGATTTGTTTTTTTTGTCATTTGGTACAACGGTAAAGCTATCGCTAAGGCTCCCAAGATTGATAAATATGGTCTTTTTAGCAGTGAGTGGTATAGAAATTCTCTCTTAATGGTTAGTAGTGTAATGGCAAAAACTCCTATGATAATTGGGTATTCAATTAGGCTACTGAATGCAACCGGGGCGACTAAACTGACTGCTATCCCGCCAAGCCAGCCGCCAAGCGCTATTGCCAGATAAAAAACAGTCAATTGATTGCTCGATGGTCGAAGGCGGTACAACTCGCCATGTCCAACCATGGCTACGAAAAAAAGAGCTATTAAGTGAGCGGCGAGTTCCCAAAGCTCTCCAAGAGAAGGGGTATAAAGTGAGCATAATCCAAATGCAGCTGCGCCTGGCCAAAAGGCATGAAGAAAGGTTGGGGATATTATTTTCTTTTGGCTAAAGGTAAATACATAACTTAATAAGTATAAAACTAACGGAATCACCCAAACAAGAGGTACGGATCCGAGTTCAAGGGTAACGGCGTTCGAGACTGCCAGCATGAACCCCGAAGGGAGGGCGCTTAAAAAGATCCATTTGATTATGGTGCCTGCTTTAATCCCGGTTGAACGTAGAGAAGTTGAATTAGTATTATCAGACTTTTGGCTTACTTTTTTCCAGCAGAACCAAGCCAGGAAGACATACACTATATAAACCACAAACCATAGGCTTTGTTGAACACGCAAGCCGAACAGTGGTTCGAATAGAGCGATGTAAGCCAGAAGAGCTAAAATGGATCCTGCGTTTGAACTTGCATATAATGGATAGGGGGATTTTTGCTGAATATTACTGCGAGTAAACCAGGATTGGGCAATAACACTTGTCGTAGCGAGTATTCCAAATGGCAATGCCACGTGAATTGTTAATTGAAAAAGGAGAAACCAAGCAGGGTTGTGATCACCCGGTGGCTTGAACCCGAAATAATTGGATAATGGGAGCCAAATCAGGGGAGTACTGACGAGCACCAGATGCCATCCACCTAAACGCTTGGCGAAGAAATGGCAGTACAAATATCCAATAAATAATATGCCTTGAAAGAAAGTTAAGGTTGTCGTCCATACATGAAAAGATCCACCATAAAAAGGCAAAACTATTCTGGCGACCATAGGTTCCATTGTGAAAAGTAGAAAGGCGCCGAGAAATACAAAACAATGAAGTTTAAAGCTGTCGGATAATTGCATGAATTAGTATTGGATATCTGAATTAGGACTTAATGAAATAATTATGAAGAATTATTTACTTTTCTGAAATCAAGACAAAGTGATTATATAAATACTTTAAGAATTAATCCCAATCGAGTTTCAGCAGGACTTCCTTGCCGTTGGCGGCCTTGGATTCGTCGGCTGCCTGCATGAAGGCGTAAATCTCCAGCGTTTCACGGGCATCGACCGGCGACTTGCCGGTTTGAAAAAACCGAATCACTTCCTTGACCAACGGAGCGTAGCCGTCGTAACCGCCGACCGGGTGTTCGCCGGACTCGCACTTGGCCGTTCCTCCGTAGCCTTTGCCTTCGCGGAAGATGCCGATGCGGCCGTCCTTCCACTTGCCGGTCACGATGATTTTTCCGTCCTCGGTCGTGCCTCGCTGAACTGAAACGCAGCCGGGGCCCATTACGGTGAAGAGCGACTCGACGCCGTGGATGCCGTACCAAAACAGGTCGGGGTGATGCGACTCGAGGTGGGCAGGGCTGAAGGTTTCGCAGCGGAGCACCTTACCGTGCTTGCCGGCGCGCGCGGCGAGCGTGGCCTTGGCAAAACGCAGCGATGAGGAACTGAAAACCGGCACATTGTGGCGCTTGGCCAAGCGGTAGATTTTTAGGCAATCCTCAAGTGTGCCGGCGAGCGGTTTGTCGATGAACAGCGGCTTGCCGGCCTTGATCACGTCGGTGGCGTGCTTGAGGTGCGGGCGGCCGTCGACGTTCTCGACCATCACCGCGTCGACGTGCCGGCACATCTCGGTCACGGTGGGATAAAGTTTCACACCCCATTTGCCGGTCAGCTCGGCGGTGTATTTTTCCACTCGCGAATAACTCGACTCGATGTCGGGACTGCTGTCCTTGACAGCGGCGACGACCTTGCCGCCTTGGATGTGGTCCTTGGCCGACTTGTCGTTAAGGATGCGGGTGAAGGCGGTGACGTGCGAGGTGTCCAGCCCGACCATTCCGATGCGGAGGTCTTCAGCTTGAACGGTGAAAGTCAAATAACCGGTGAAAAGTGCCGCGAACCATCGTGAGAAGTTCATGCGGGGATTTGAAACGAATGAGCACCAAACGCAAGGTAATAACGGTTGTCTGGATCCGTCTCTCGGGGTAGTTTTCGCGAATGCGGATTCATTCATTAGCTGCCGTTCTAGGTGTGCTATTGATGTGCCCGATAGGCCAAGCGCTCGCTGATGTGGCGCCGGATCATGCTGAGAAAATGGCCCGTGGGCTGAAGCTGTTTAAAGGCGGCGTGGGCAAGGCGCTAAAGCAACATTGCCTGAAGTGTCACGGTGGTGAGAAGACGCGCGGTGAATTTGATCTTTCGACACGTGAGTCACTCCTAAAGGGAGGCAGTGAGGGGGCGGCGATCGTCCCCGGCAACGGTAAGGCGAGTCGGTTACTCAAGTTGATTTCGCATACGGAGGAACCGAATATGCCTGCCAAGGCCGAGAAACTCTCCTCGGCAGTCATCGAGAAGATCGCCGTATGGATTGATAACGGTGCGCCGTACGACAAGCCATTGGTGGACATAAAACTGACGGCCCGCGAGATGCAGATCACCGACAATGACCGGCGGTACTGGGCCTTTGCACCGCTCAAAAAACCGGCCATACCAAAAGTGACAAACAATGCTTGGCCGGAAAACGAGATCGACCGATTTATTTTAGCCGAACTGGAGGAGGCCAATCTGGAACCGAATCGCCGTGCGAAAAACCGGACGCTGTTGCGCCGTATTTACTTTGACCTGATCGGCCTGCCTCCGACCCCGGAGGAGACGGAGGCGTTTCTTACCGTGGCCGATGGCAATCCGCGTACGGCGCTTGAGAGCGTTGTCGATCGCCTGCTCAACTCGCCGCACTACGGCGAACGCTGGGGGCGCCACTGGCTCGACCTTGCCCGTTACGCGGACAGTTTCGGCTTCGAGCAGGACACCGACCGGCATCACGCCTATCACTACCGCGACTTTGTCATCAAGGCGCTGAACAACGATTTGCCATATAACGAGTTTGTGCGCTGGCAGATTGCCGGCGACGAGATTGAACCGGACAATCCACTCGCGATGATGGCCACCGGTTTCCTTGGTGCGGGCGTGTTCCCGACACAGTTGACTGAGAAGGAATTTGAATCGGCGCGCTACGACGAACTCGATGACATGGTGAACACGGTCGGCACGGCGATGCTCGGGATGACCATTGGCTGCGCGCGTTGCCATGACCATAAATTTGATCCAATCCCGACCCGGGATTACTACCGCATGATCACCACCTTCGCAACGACGATCCGGAGCGTGATCGACATCGACCTCAACCCGGACGAGACGCGCGTTGCCTTGGCCAAGTGGCAGGCGGAGCAGGACGCGCTTGGCCAAGCGCTGGCCAACTGGGAGCGCGACGTGTTGCCGGGCCGATTCGTTAAATGGCTCGAGACTCGGCCCGCCAAGGTCGAGGCGCAGTTTGACTGGACGGTGATCGAAGATGCGGAGTTCCAGTCCCTCAACGGTGCCGAGATCGAGCGGCGCGACGACGGCTCGTTTTTGCTGAAGGGCAACAATCCAAAGGACGATCGCTGGGTGGTCGTGGCGAAAACCTCCCCGGCCGCGATCACCGGGATTCGCATCGAGGCACTGCTCGATTCATCGCTGACCAAAAACGGGCCGGGCCGGGCGGATAACGGCAACTTTTCATTGAGCGACCTGCGGGTGTTCGCGGAACCGCTGGACGGCAGCGGCGAGCGTGTGTCGGTGAAACTGGTCAACCCGCAGGCGACTCATCAGCAGGACAAGGGCGGCCTCTCGGTGGCGAGTTCCATCGACGACAACAAGCGCACCAGTGGCTGGGCGGTCGACCGTGGTGGTATTGGGAAGAACCAATCGGCGGCGTTCGAGTTTGATTCGCCGATCAGGCATCCGGGCGGCACCAAGCTGACGCTGGAGCTGGATTTTTTCACCAACACAAAACACACGATCGGCCGGCCGCGCTTCGCGATCACCGGTCAACCGAAGCCCATTTCGTTCAAAGGTAGCACCCTGTTCGGCGAATTGGCCAAACTGCAAAAGGCGGTCGGCGAGTTGAGGGATTTTGATGCGTTAAGCGAGGCCAAGCGGAAGGAATTGATGGAGGCATACCGCGTGATCGACACCGAGTGGCAGACACACAATGCCAAGCTGCAGGCGCACAAGGCGGCCAAGCCGAAACCGATGACGACCACGAAAGTGCAGGTCAGCAGCGAGGGTTACAAACCAATCAGCCACCACGCTGATGGGCGCGGTTTTCCGCATTTTTATCGGGACGTGCATCTTCTCAAGCGTGGTGATCCCAGCCAAAAACAGGAGAAGATGTCTCAGGGATTTTTGCGAGTTTTGATGCGGAGCGAAAAAAATGAGACGCATTGGCAGCAGTCAAAACCGGAGTGGGCGCGGACGAGTTTCCGCCGCAAGGCGTTTGCAGATTGGCTGGTCGACACCGAGCACGGCGCGGGCCAGTTGCTAGCGCGGGGGATGGTGAATCGACTTTGGCAGCACCACTTCGGGCGCGGGATCGTCGGCACGCCGAGTGATTTCGGACTGCAGGGCGAACTGCCGACGCATCCCGAGTTGCTCGACTGGCTGGCCGGTGAGTTGATCCAAAACGGCTGGCGGCTCAAGCCGTTGCACAAGCAGCTCATCATGAGCGCGACCTATCAGCAGAGCGCTGCGTTTTCCCAAGCCAAGGCCGATACAGATCCGGAAAACCGGTTGCAATGGAGGCGTTCACCACGTCGGCTGGAGGCGGAGCCAATCCGCGACAGTCTGCTCAAAGTCAGCGGGCTGCTGGACACGACGATGTTTGGCAAAGGCACGCTGGACGTGAAGATGAAACGGCGCAGTGTTTATTTTCAGATCAAGCGCAGCAAACTGATTCCCACGATGCAATTGTTCGATACGCCGGAGCCATTGGTGGGGCAGGGCACGCGGCCCTCGACGATCATCTCGCCGCAGGCGTTGTTGTTCATGAACAACGCGCAGGTGCGAGAGGCGGCGTTGACCCTCGCGCGCGATTACGAGCGGGAGTCCGTCGAGTCCGCCGTTCGGAATGGGTATCAAGCTGTCATCGGCCGTACACCGACCCGGGGTGAGCAACAGGCCACAACCAGATTCATTGAGACGCAGGAGTTGACCTACCTGAAGTCTGGACGGAAAGACGGTCGCAAACTCGCCCTGGCGGACTTCGCCCAGGTGCTCTTTGGCTTGAACGAATTCATATACGTTTATTAACTCATCAATGAAAACCGAGTGAAAATGAGCGAGTTAGCTTGGATCAGTCGACGGGCGATGTTGCAGCGGTGTGGCATGGGCGTGGGCGCGCTTAGCCTTTGGAGCCTGTTGAAGCAGGAGGGCTTGGCCGGGCAAAGCACACTCTCTCCCAAGCGGCCACATTTCGCGCCCAAGGCCAGGTCGGTGATTTGGATATTTGCCAATGGTGGCCATAGTCAGGTGGATACGTGGGATTACAAGCCGGCCTTGGCCAAGCGAGACGGCCAAACACTCGACGGCTTTGACCGCTTCACAGGTTTTTTTGCGAACTCAGTGGGCGGCTTGATGAAGAGTCCGTTCGAGTTCAAACCATACGGCCAATGCGGCAAACACATCTCGTCCATCTTCCCGAACCTTTCACAGCACGTGGATCGGATGGCATTTGTTCATTCGGGGCATACAGAGAGCAACAACCATTCACCGGCGTTGTTCATGATGAACTGTGGCTTACCGCGGATGGGCTATCCCTGCGTGGGATCGTGGGTGACTTATGGGCTGGGCAGCAGCAGCGATAGCCTGCCTGCGTTCGTCGTGATGAGCGATCCCAAGGGACGCGGTTTGCCGAAGGGCCACGCGGCCAACTGGGGTGCTGGTTTTTTGCCGAGTGTGTTTCAGGGGACGCATTTTCGTCCTTCCGGCGATCCGATTGACAACCTGTACCGTCCTAATGAGATGAATGCGTCACAGCAGCGACGACAGTTGGATTTTTTGCGAAAACTTAACCAACAGCACCTAGAGACGCGACCGTACGAGGAGGAACTTGGAGCGCGCATCGAGAGTTTTGAGCTAGCCTACCGCATGCAAAGCGCGGCACCGGAAGCGCTGAACGTTCAGCAGGAATCGGGACATGTTCATCGGCTTTACGGGCTCGACGATGAGCGCTGTAAACACATAGCCGCGCAGTGCTTGACTGCGCGCCGGATGGTGGAGCGCGGCGTTCGCTACGTGCAGATTTACAGCGGTGGGATGGAAAATCAGCGCAGTTGGGACGGCCACAACGACATTAAGGGCAACCATTCGCAGTTTGCCGGGGAGACCGACAAGCCGGTGGCGGCGCTCATCACTGATCTAGCTCAGCGCGGGTTGCTTGACGAAACACTGGTCGTTTGGGGCGGCGAATTCGGCCGGTTGCCAGTTGCGCAAAAAGGCAGCAAACCGGGCCGGGACCACAATCCGCATGCGTTCACCACTTGGTTTGCCGGTGGTGGTGTCAAGGGCGGTGTCAGCTATGGCGAGACGGATGAGATTGGCCACAAGTCGGAAATCAATAAGGTCACGGTGAACGATTTGCACGCGACCATCCTGCATTTGCTTGGTATGGATCACGAGCGGTTGACCTACCGTTACAACGGCCGCGATTTCCGGCTCACCGACGTTGCAGGCAATGTAATCCGGGAGATTCTTGCCTGACCATGTACAGGAGTGCTCCCGCTTGGCCAAGCGCTAGGTGTTTTGCTGGCAATCAGCCCACCGCTCACTTTTTGAACGGAGCGGTGGAGTGGTTGATGACCCACCAGTAGTCGCGGGCCTTGCCGCCGACGGAGCCGGCGTTGGAGTAGTCGAGCCGCATGCGTTTTTGCACCGGCTCATTCTTCGGCATGGGGTCGATCCATTTTTTGATCTCCGCGTGGCCGTCGGCGAAGGCGTATCCGCAGGCGCCGTTGTGGTAGTTGGCCGGGAGGTTGCGCCAGGTCGTGGCGGTGTGCGGGTACAGGACGAAGCCGCCGTTGTTGATGCTGTCCGGGTGTTCGTCGGCAAAAATCCACAGGTCGGACGGCGACGGGTCGATGATGTGAGAGAGGGTGTCGTACTTGCGCCAGCCGTTCCCGTGGATGCTCGAGATGCTTGAACTCATCGTGGGGTCGTACAAGCCACCCTCAATGAAGCCGTTCATTGACACGCTGCGCACGCGCGGCATCTCCCTGCGTCCGATCTTGCAGGTGTACTTGTCGGACGGGCACTTGTAGATGCCGGGCGACTGCGTGTACGGGCCGAGCTTGGGATAGCGGTTGCCCATCTGTTTGCGTGTACCGACGAGGTAGAGCAGGTTGGTGTTGTCGCGGTTGTTCGGCACGAAGGTGAGGAAGCCGTTGATCCAGCCGCGCGGATCCTGGATGTGCTTGGCGTTGGGCGGCAGGCGATCCTCGGAGTCGTCGACGTACAGCTTCCATGCGACGAGGAGCTGGCGCTGGTTGTTGAGGCAGTAGATGCCGGTGGCGTTGCCCTTGGCCTTGGCCAGGGCCGGCAACAGCAGCCCGGCGAGGATCGCGATGATGGCGATCACCACCAGTAACTCGATCAGCGTGAAGCCCTTGGCCAAGCGCTTTCGGAGTGCGTTGTTATTTCGCCACGTCAAAACAAATCAAATAATCCTCGCTGCGGATCACCATCCGCTTGTCGGCGAGGATGGGAGCAGCCCAGCAGGGGTAATGCAACTCCGGAACCTGATGCCGGCCCAGCTCGACCGGCTCGGCGGCGTTGACCTTGAACAGGCCCAGCAGGCCGCCTTCGCCGAGGACGAACAGTTTGCCGTCGGCCATGATGGCCGAGCCGCGCCCGTAAACATTGGGCTGTTTGCTGCTGCGTTTCTGCCATCGCTCGTCGCGGCTCCACTTGACCGTGCCGCTCGCCAGCTCGACGCAACGAAACTGCGCGTCCGGCTCGTCGCGCCCGCTGAAGGCGTACAGGTGGCCGTCGTGCAGGATCGGCGTCGTCCAGTGAATCCCGAGCACCGGGTCGAGCCGGCGATTGGCCTTGCGGCGCTTGTTCGTGCTCCAGACCTCGGTGAACGATTTGCCGTCCTCGGCGATGTCGAGCAGGAACGACCCGACGCCGTAGTAGGCGGCTGAGCAGAACACCCGGTTGCCCAGCACGATCGGGTTGGCGGCGTTGACCGACTCATTGACCCGCGCGCGAAACCAGCGGCTGAAGTTCACGTTACCCGTTTTGGGATCCATCGAGACCAGCCCCTGCCGTGTGAGGCAAAAGAGTGTGCGTCGGCCGTGGACCTTGGCCAGCGTGGGCGTGGCGTAACTGGCCAGTTTCTCGTCGCCGCGCCAGCGGACGAGCGGTTCGCCGGGCCAGCCGATCGCCGGCTTGCCGTGCCACGTGTTGTGCCCGGCGCTTTGCCACACCGTTTTGCCGGTGTCCTTGTCGAACGCCACCACCGTGGAGTTCGGCTGGCCACCGACCATGACGATGAGCAAATCACCCTCCAGCACCGGCGAGGCGCCAACGCCGAAAAAGGCTTCCGGCACCCGGAACTCCTCCGCCGTTTTCCGCTGCCAAACCGGTTTGCCTGTTTTGATGTCGAGACACAGCAACACCCCCTCTGCCCCGAAGGTGAAACAATGTTTTTCGGTGAGCAAAGGTGTACAGCGCGGGCCATTGTTGTAGCCGAACGGATCGCGGTAGCGGGTGGGGTAGGCGTGCCGCCAGACCGGCTTGGCCGTCTTCGGGTCGAGCGCCTCGATGATCTCCTCGTTGCCGACGCGATGAAACAAAACCAGGCGCCCATCGCGGGTCGACGGTGCGCTGTAGCCGGTGCCGATCGGTTTTTTCCAGAGCACCTTCGGTCCGCCGCTTGGCCAAGCGCTGAGCAGCTCGGTCTCAGAGGAAGTGCCGTTGGCCCGTGGCCCAAGCAACTGCGGCCAATCTGCCGCCACCCCCTGGGCCAAGCCAAGCGCTGCGACAACAAATGTAAAAGTTGTCACCGGTCGCATACAGTTTTTGTAATCAGACAAAGCCTTACTTGAATCTAAATCCCCCGGTTCATTTTCCAGAGCAGCACGCAGCCGATGCCTTGGAACAGGAAATTGGGCAGCCACGTCCAGAGGTGCGGCAGCAGGGCGGGGTGTCCGTCGAGCGACTGGGCCAGCACGATGAGTCCGTAGTAGGCCGTCACCAGCACGAGCGCCATGGCAATTCCGAAATTGGTCTCGCGCCGGTGAGCGCGGATGGCCAGCGGGATGCCGATCAGCGTGAAGCCGATGCAGGCAAACGAGAGCGCCACCTTTTGATGCAGCTGCACGCGCACCGGCGTGGGGTCGATGCCCTGCAGTTTCAACTCGGCGACGCGGCCTCGCAGTTGGGCGAAGTCCAGCTCCTTCAATTTCGGCGGACGTTGTTTCAATTTCTCCGGTTTTTTGCCGAGCACCATTGGGCCGTATTTCGAGTAGACAAAGGTGCGTTCCTTGCCGTTGTCGAACTCGAAACCGTCCACGGTGCGGAGGGTGAGCTGCATCTGTTCAGTCTCGGCGTTCATTTCTAGCTGGGCCTCCTCGGCGTGCATCCGCCGCTTGAGGTTGCCGGCCTCGTCGTTCTGGTAGATCACGACGTCCCGCAGTTCGCCGCCGTCGATCGAGCCGACGTAGACGCGGTGGCCTCCCGGGAAATCGGTGAATCCCTTCTCGGTGAGCAGCGCGGTAGCGTGCTCGATCCCGTACTCGAAGAGCATCGTCTTGTAGGCCAGGCGGCTTTGCGGTGCGACGTGCAGGTTCATCCAGCCGCACAGCGCCGAGAGCAGCACACCGATGGCCAGCACCGGTGCGGAGAGCGAGAGCAGGCTGACGCCCCCGGCGCGCGCGGCGGTCAGTTCGTGGTCGGCACTGAACCGGCCGAACACCAGCAACGTGGCAGTGAGCATGCCCACTGGCAGTGAGTAAACGAGCACGTACGGGATCAGCAGCCCGATCGCCCGGAGCAGGAAGCCGGGCGCGACCTGGCCGGACGCCATCAGCGCGGCGATCTCCTTGAACAGATTCCCCAGCAGCAGCACGAAGGTGAACACCAGCACGGTCATCAGCAGCGTGGCCAATGTTTCCCGGGTCAAATAAAGGTGCAGGGTTCTCATCCGGTGTGCGCCTCCGGTGTGCGGCGCGAGCCATTGTTGGAGGCGCTTGGCCAAGCGCGCAAGTTTTATGCGGCGTGACAGGCCGCCCGGACTGCGGTAGCGTTCCGTCCATGCACTCGAATCCCCACTCTGTTTCGCGCCGTACTTTCATCAGGAAAACCACCGCCGCAACGGCCGCGGCCATGTTGCCGCTTGGCCAGGCGCTCGCCGCTGAGGGTGATTGGATCAGGCTGTTCGACGGCAAGACGCTCGACGGTTGGCACAAGAATCCGCAGCGTATCGGCCATGGCACCGGCGGCAAATGGTACGTCGAGGACGGCGCAATCGTCGGCGAGCAGGATCCGCCAGGCTCCGGCAACGGCGGCATTTTGTTGAGCGACCGCCAGTTCAACGACTTCGAGGTGAAGATCGACATGAACCACGACTGGGGGCCGTGCTCCGGTTTTTTCCTGCGCTCCAACGACAAGGGCCAATGCTTCCAGGTGATGGTTGATTTTCACGACGCCGGCAATGTTGGGCACATTTATGGCGAGGGCACCGGCGCATTTAACAGCCGCGCCTTCGACATCAACGGCCGAGTCAAGGACGGCAAACTTGTCGCGCTCACTGGTGACAACGTCCGCAAGCCCGGCGAGCACGGCTGCGTCTACACCTGCACGCCGGCCGAATGGGTGAAGGCGTGGCGCGTCGGTAAATGGAATACTCTCAAGGTGCGCTGTGTCGGCAAGTATCCGCGCATCACGACCTGGCTCAACAGACAGAAGGTCTGCGAGTTCGACGGCGCAACCTTTAAGCATCCAACCTACGACCGTGAAAAAGTTCACGGCATCCTCGGCGACAAAGGCTCGATCGCCGTGCAGGTACACGGTGGGGGCGGCTGGCCCAAGGGGGCCAAGGTGCGCTGGCGCAATATCCTCGTTCGAGAACTTTGACGCTAGGCTAGGTTGGCTTTGACCTGCCCGGCGAGCGCTTGGCCAAGCGCTTGGCTTTCGTCGAGCCCGCCGGTGACGGTGGCTTCGCTGAATTGGGTGCCGTCGCCGAATGAGAGGCCGCGCATCTCGATTTTTTCGCGGCGCACCTCGGCGTGGGCGGCGACCGGGCTTTGGCAGCCGCCCCCCATCGCGCTCAGGAACGCCCGCTCGGCTCCGGTACAAATCTGGGTGTTGAAATGGTTCAGCCGCTGGCACAGCTTGGCCAAGCGCTCGTCGTTCTCGCGGATCTCGATGCCGATTGCCCCCTGGGCGACGCACGGGAGCATGTCGCTTGGCTCGATGACGGTCGCGCAGGTGCCGTCCGGCACGGCGTCGCCGCGCAGCAGACCGTCCGCGCCGATCTCGAAATCGAGCCGCCGCAGCCCGGCGTAAGCCAGGACGGTGGCGTCTATTTTTGGGTCGATGGCCAATTTGTCGAGGCGCGTCGGGACGTTGCCTCGGATGTCGATGATGCTCCAGTCAGGTCGCAGCCGGAGCAGTTGCGCCTTGCGGCGCGGACTGCTGGTGGCGACGGCGAGGCCGGCCGGTAGCTGGGCGATCGTCAACCCCGGCTCGAAGCCTCGGCGTTCGGAGGAGTCGCGATAGAGCAGAACCTCACGCGGATCCTCGCGCTTGGTGATGGCTTCGAGAGTGAGGCCGGCCGGCAGCTCGGTCGGCAGATCCTTAAGGCTGTGAACTGCGAGGTCGGCCCGGTTCTTGACCAGCGCGACCTCTAGTTCCTTCGTGAAGAGTCCCTTGGGCAGCGATTGCCCCGGCTGGACGCCCTGCGCCTGCAGCCGGTCGCCGGTGGTCTTCACGATCTTGATCTCAAAATTGAGCCGAGGGAACGCCTTGCGGCAGTGGGCGAAAATCATGTTTGCCTGCGCGAGGGCCAGGGCGCTGCCCCGGGTGGCGATGCGGATGTTGTTCGTGTCGGGCAAAATATGTGCAGTGGCTATCGGTTATCGATCCGGAGATCAACCCGTGAAAGGTGCTGAAAACTGCCAGCCGTTCACCCTCATCCGGCCTGCGGCCACCTTCTTCCTGAGGGAGAAGGAATCATGCAGACTGCGCTTGGCCAAGCCGGGTTGGCATGCCGCGGGAGCGTCTTGGAGTGCGGCAGTCCCTGCCGCTTTCGAGCGCGATCCAAAGCGGCGCAGAGCACCGCACTCCACGACGCTGGCGCGATCGCCGCAACTCCCTCTCCCAGCGGGAGAGGGCAGGGGAGAGGGAGAGCGCTCAAGTATCATTTGGTAACGTGTAATGTTTTTAAATTGTTTTTAATAAATGCCCGGCTGTTCGTGCAGGCTGAGGCTGGTTTTGTCGGGGTGGGCGTTCAGATTGTCGAGTAGCTCGTTGCGCTTGGCATCAATGAGCCGGTGGCACAGCTCCAGTTCGGCCTTGCGTTGATCGAGGTATTGGCCGGCGATGGTCTGGAGGTCGTCGATGTTGTACACGTAAACGTTTTCAAGCTGGTTGCAGTCGGGGTGGATGTCCCGAGGCACGGCGATGTCGATCAGCAGCAGCGGCCGATGGCCCCGTTTCCGGAGCAGGCCGTCGAGCTTGTCGCGCGTGAGAATGTAGTGCGGCGCGGCGGTGCTGCTGATGATGATGTCCACGCGCTGGAACTCCTCCTCCCACGTGTCGTAACCGATGGCCCGGCCGTCGAGTTCGGTGGCCAGCGCGACGGCCCGGTCGTGTGAGCGGTTGGAGACGAGGATGCTTTGCGCGCCCCGGCTGCGGAGGGCGCGGGCGGCCTTTTCGCTCGTGTCGCCGGCACCGATGACGAGCACCTGCTGCGCCTTGAGCGAGTCGAAGATCGACTCGGCCAACTCCACTGCCACGGAGCTGACGGAGATGCTGCCGCGCTGGATCTGCGTCTCGGAGCGAATCAGCTTGGCCACATTGAACGCCTTTTGAAAGGTCTTGTTGAGCAGTGGCCCGGTAGCTTTCCGGGCGTGGGCCAGTTTGTAGGCGAGCTTGAGTTGGCCTAGGATTTCCGTCTCGCCCAGCACCATCGAGTCGATGCCGCACGCCACGCGGAACAGGTGTTCGACGCTTTGCGGGTCGTGGTGTGTGTAAAGGGCATTTTCCGGTGCTGCGTCGATGCCGTGAAATTCACAGATGAACCGCCGAAGCGCCTGGCCAAGCGCCGGGTTGTTGTCGCGGGTGGCGGCGTAAATCTCAACGCGATTGCAGGTGGAGAGGATCGCCGCCTCGTCGGCGATGCCGCGTTCGTGCAGTTGGCCAAGCGCGTCGGCGATCTGCGCGTCGGAGAAGGCAAAGCGCTCCCGCAGCTTGACCGGCGAGGAGTGATGGCTCAGGCCTGTGACGACGATCGGCATGGTCTACGGGGTTGAGTTGTGGATGCCGGAGAGCAGGTTTGTCCCCCAGAAGGTCAGGATTACAAAACCAAACGCGACGATGGCCGACCAGGCGTAGCGCCGGCCGCGCTGGTCAAATCGGAAATGCGAGAGCAGCAGCCCGCCGTACATCGTCCAGACCAGGAACGACCAGATGGTTTTGGAATCACTCCAGAACGCCGTGCCACTCTCAACGAACGCGGCGCCAATGCCGACGCCGACCGTTAGCAGCGCCAGCCCGATGGCAAGCGTGGCGGTGATGATTTTTTCCAAACGCTGGATGGGCGGCAGGAGAGCGAACAGCGCCGTTGCCCGGTGGGATTTCAAGTTGCGTTCCTGCGTCAGGAACATGCTCGCGGCCGTGGCGCTCAGGCCGAACGCGCCGTAGCCAAGCAGGATGATTGGGACGTGCAATTTGAACCAGTCGCTGGAGAAGTTGGGTTGATTGTCAACGTACGATGTGTCCAGCCCGGGCCACAGGGCAAACAGCCCGACGCCGAACAGCAGCGGCGACGTGAACACGCCGAGGAACCGCAGCTTGGGCAGGAGACCAAGCGCGAGGCTGCCGGCGGCGATCGTCCACAGGATAAAGGCGGTGGCCTCGTACAGGTTGTTGACCGGGCATTGGTTCAGGGAAAATCCGCGCTTGGCCATGGCCACCGTGTGCAGCACGAACGCGATTGCGAGCAGTCCGTGATGAATCCAGTTGTCCCGCTGAAAGCCGCGCCGCCACAGAAAGGTGGAGTACAGCATGCCGGCGCCGTAAACAATCACGGCGCACAAAAACCATTGGCGATCCGGTTCCAAAACAGGGGGCGGCCAGGCCAAGCCGCGCGTGGCGGGCGACTGTAGGCCAAAACCCCGGCGTATCCAACGAAACTTGACGCGCTTGGCCAAGCGCTTGGCTTACGTCAGCCGCAGCACTTCTTGTGTTTTTTGCCGCTGCCGCAGGGGCAGGGGTCGTTGCGGCCGACCTTGACGGCGGTGCGCACAGGTTCGGCTCGGGAGACCATGTCGGTGGCCTCGTCCACCATG
>NYYJ01000166.1 GCA_002686755.1 Verrucomicrobiales bacterium | reverse complement strand
TGGCGAAAAACCTGAAATGGATCGTCGACAACGCACCGGACGACGCCAGGTTTTTCCTGACCGCGCACAACCTGCATCTGATCAAGCAACAGGTTCGTGTCCAGATGCCGCACATCGGCGTCGACGAAAGCGGCAAGGGCGATTTTTTCGGGCCGCTGGTGGACGCCGGTGTTTACGTCAACGAGCCGGTTGCCCGCGCGCTGGACAACTTGGGAGTGAAGGACTCCAAGGCCATCACGAGCGACAAAAAGATAGCCGCCTTGGCCAAGGGCATCCGCGGGACCCCCGGCTGCGTTTACTCCGTCGTGCCGATTGGCAACGCCACGTACAACCGGCTGCACCAATCGATGCGCAACGTGAACAAGATTCTCGCCTGGGGCCACGCGCGTGTGATCGAAAACCTGCTTGGCCAGCGCGACCGGATGAATCCCGCGCCGCTGCGAGCGGTCAGCGACCAATTCGCCCGCAGCAAGGCCACGGTCAAAAGTGCATTGATGGAGCACGGCCGCCAACTTGAGCTGGTGCAAATGCACAAGGCCGAGTCGGACATCGCGGTGGCGGCGGCATCGATTTTGGCGCGGGCTGTGTTCGTCGATCGCCTGGCCGCGCTTGGGCAGGAGTTCGACCTCGAGCTGCCCAAGGGCGCCTCGTCCAGGGTGGACGCCGCCGGTACGGCGTTCCTCAAGAAACACGGCATGGCCAAGCTGGGCCAAGCCGCCAAGCTCCACTTCCGCACCACCCAAAAAATCCAACCCCAGCTCGGCCAAGCGGAGTAATCAACCCCGGCCTTCGTCGGCGTCGATGTAGTCGAACATGCAGCGGATGTCGTCGCGATCCTGCAGGCCGGACTCGGCCTTGCGCTGGATGAGCCGCTCGAGCAGCGCGCCCTCGGTGCCGTAGCTCAACAGGTCGTCGCGCAACGCCGTCTTGGCCTCGTCGGCAACACGCACGTTGGCCTTGACCCAGTCGCAAACCTGCCCGTCGGTGATCGAGCCTTTGACGACGCCGACGAGCGTGTCCGGCGCGACGCCGCTGGCCTCGAACCACGCCAGGTCGAACCCCTTGTGTAGGTAGTTTGGCTGGTAGTCCTCGGGCAGTTGGCCGGCCTCGTGCAGGCGGATTTTGTCGACCAAGCGCGGCAGGTGCACCCAGCCGTCCATGGTCTCGTACGGGCTCCGTGGATAAATCGTGTCGGTCATGAAACTATTTCTCCGCCAACAAATGTTCGATGGCTTTCTCGACATCGGCGTTGGCTATGTCGCCCCAGCGCAGCTTGCCGTCACTGCCAATGATGTAATAATCTGGGTAACTGTTGACAGCGTAGGCACTAACCACTTTCCCATCTGCGTCGAGCGCAACCGGGTACTCGATCCCGTGCTGCTTTGCGGTCTGCTTCATTTTCTCGCCGCCGCGTGAAGCGCAGACGCCAATGATGACCACGCCCTTGTCGGCGTACTTTTTGCGCAGCTTGTTGGTCTTGGGGATGGAGGCAATACATGGACCGCACCATGTCGCCCAGAAATCGAGCACAACGATTTTGCCCTTGGTGTCCGGCGCCTTGCCGCCCTTGGTGTTCAGCCATTGGGTGAGTGCCAGCTTGGGCGCGGGCTTGCCGTGCAGCCCGGTGACAGTAGCTCGCTGTTTGCTGTTTTCCAGTCTGGGTTCCTCGGCGGACAGGCAAAGCGTAGTGCCGACGAGTAATAGTGATGTAATCGTGTATCCTACGTAGCGATTCTTCATGCCGCAGACCGTACTGCTTGGCCAAGCTCAGTCAAGCCAACCATGCCGGGCTGTTTCTGCTTTTGCCTTTGGCCAAGCGGGCTGGTAGGTTGCCGCGCCTGCCCGCCCGGGCGGTTTTCCAAGATGGAGTACAAAAAAACGTTGAATCTGCCGCAGACGGATTTCCCAATGCGAGCCGGCCTTGTGCAACGCGAGCCGGAGCGCTTGGCCAAGTGGTATACGGACGGCCTGTACGAGCAGATCCAGAAGCGGCGCGACGGCGCGGAGCGTTTTCTGCTGCACGACGGCCCGCCGTTTGCCAACGGAGATGTGCATATCGGCACGGCGCTGAACAAGATTCTCAAGGACTTCATTCTCAAGTACCAGACGCTGCGCGGCAAGCACGTGCCGTACGTGCCGGGCTGGGACTGCCACGGATTGCCGATCGAGTTCAAGGTCACGCAACAAATGCGCAAGGACGGCAACACCGACGCCACACCGGTAGCCATCCGCAAGGCGTGCGAGGAGTACGCGCTGGGCTTCATCGACACACAGCGCGAGCAGTTCAAGCGGCTCGGTGTGCTCGGTGAATGGGATAAGCCATACCTAACGCTGGATCCCGCCTACGAGGCGGAGGAGTTGCGGCTGTTTGCCGACCTTGTCGAGAAGGGATTTGTTTATCGCGGCAAGAAACCGGTTTACTGGAGCATCCCGTGCCGCACGGCGCTGACCGAGGCGGAAGTCGAATATCAGGATCACGTCAGCCAAAGCGTGTACGTTAAATTCCCGATCGTGGGTGAGACCAACATGCACCTGTTGATCTGGACCACCACACCGTGGACGCTGCCGGCCAACCTCGCCGTCGCCTACAATTCACGGTTCGACTACCAGTTGATTCGCGTTGGCGAGGAGGCGCTGCTTGTCAGCGTGCCGCTGCTTGACGCGGTCGTCGAGAAATGCGGCTGGGCGGGAGACTTCGAGATTTTGCGCACGGTGCAGGGCGATCAACTCGCCGAGATGGAGTACCACCACCCGTTCTGCAACCGCACCGGCAAGCTGTTCGCCGGTGACATGTTTGTGGACGACAGCGCCGGCACCGGGCTGGTGCACGTTGCGCCGGGCCATGGCCAGGACGACTACAACCTTGGCCGCACTAACGGTCTGCCGATCTACTCGCCGGTGGATGACACCGGCTGCCTCACCCGTACGGCCGACCTGCCGGAGGAACAGCAGATTTCCGATGAGCTGGTCGGCAAACAGATTCTCGAGCGCAAAGGCAAGTGCGAGGCCAACGACGCCGTCATCGAGGTGCTCAAGGTCGGTGACAAGCTGGCGTTCGAGGAACGGTACGAGCACAGCTACCCGCACTGCTGGCGCAGCAAGACGCCGGTAATCTTCCGCGCGATGGACCAGTGGTTCGTCAACATCGACCACGACGGGTTCCGCGACAAGGCGCTCGCCGCCATCGACGGTGTCAACTGGGTGCCCGGCTGGGGGCGCAACCGGATCGAGGGCGCGGTACAGTCGCGGCCGGACTGGTGCATCTCGCGGCAGCGCTCGTGGGGCGTGCCGATCCCGGCGTTTTACGACGCACAGGGCGAGCCGATCCTCGACGCGCGCATCGTCCGCAACACCGCCGACCTCGTGCAGGAACACGGCTCCAACGTCTGGTTCGAGCGAGAGCTGGCCGACCTGTGGGATGCGGTCAAGCCGGCCGACTGGGACGGCGCCGAGGCAATCGGCAAATCCACCGACACGCTCGATGTCTGGATCGATTCCGGATCGTCATCGCGTGCCGTACTGATGCAGCGCGACGAACTGGGCCGCCCAGGCGCCGAGGCCGGCACACACGGCGCATGGCAGGCCGACTACTACCTCGAGGGCAGCGACCAGCATCGCGGTTGGTTCCAGTCGTCACTGCTCCTGTCGCTGGCCGGCAACGGCGTCGCGCCGTACCGCAACGTGTTGACGCACGGCTTCATGGTCGACGCCGACCGCGAAAAAATCTCCAAGAGCAAACAGGCCGGCGGTTACTCCAAGCCGCAGACTGCCGAGGCGTACATCGGCAACTACGGCGCGGACATCGTCCGGCTGTGGGTGACGTCACAGGATTTCCGAAATGACATCACCGTCAGCGAGGAGCGCATCAAGAAAGTGGCCGAGGCGTACCGCGGCATCCGCAACGCCCTCCGCTATCAGCTCAGTAACCTGTACGATTTCGACCCCGCGCAACACACGGTTCCCGACGACGAGTTGACCGGGCTCGACCGCTGGATACTCGACGCCTTTGCCAGGCTCGACGCCGACGTACGTGCAGCGTTCGACAAGTGCGAGTTTCACACCGCCTACCAGCGAATCACCCAGTTCGTCGCCGTCGAACTGTCGGCCGTGTATCACGACACCGTGAAAGATCGCCTCTACACCTCGCCGGCCAATTCGCCACGCCGTCGTTCGACGCAAACTGCCCTTTACCGGCTTGTGCAGGGCTTCGCCAAGATGCTTTCGCCGATGCTCGTCTTCACCGCCGACGAGGCGTGGGAGGCCATCCCGCACCTCAGCGCCGGCAGCGTGCACCTGGCTGACTGGGAGCCATTTGAGTTTGGTATCAGCGCAGAGGAAACCGCCAACTGGGAGACGATGTTTGCCATTCGCGAACGCGCCCTTCCGGTGCTGGAGGAGGCGCGCCAGGCCAAGCGGATCGGAAAAAGCCTCGAGGCTTGCGTCACCCTCACCGGCACCGGCCGTGAACTCGAGATTGGCCAAGCGCATGGGGAGGATTTGCGCGAGCTGATCAACGTCTCGCAACTCGCACTCGAGCCCGGCGACGGCGAAGGCGAGGAGTTGCAAGTCGCCGTCACCAACGCCGACGGCGAAAAATGCGAAAGGTGCTGGCGCTGGGAACCCACCGTCGGCTCGCACAACGACCACGCCACCCTCTGCATCCGCTGCGTTGAGGCGGTGAGTTAATTCTACTGCTTGGCCAAGTACGGCTAAAGGGTTTCGAGGTAGGCGATCAGGTCGCGGAGTTCATGCTTCGTCAAAATCGGCCCCATCGGCGGCATGACGGATGTGTTTGACTCGGTGATTTTCTTGACCGTATCCATTGCTATTTTTCTCGACTCTCCCTGCGGCGGAATCAATGTCAGTATCTGGTCGGTGCGGTCTCCCACACGACCGACGAGCGTCTCGCCGTTGGCCAGTTCAATCACCGTTACACCGAAGCCATTCGCGATCTCGGCGTTCGGGGCAACTAGTGACCGGAGCAGATAATTCTTGTCGACCCGTTTGCCGATGCCGACCAGCTCCGGGCCGACTTGGTTTCCCTTGCCACCGCCGTCGTGGCAACGCACACACTGTGCAGCAACGTGGTTGTCGTATACATGTTTCCCTTTGACCACATCGCCGCCGGCGAGAGTAGCCCGATATTCTGCAATAGCATCCTGCGTAGGCTGGCCGGCCTCGTAGCGCTTGAGAAGCTGCTTCAGGTTCCCAGATCGCCGGGCCTTGGCTGCGGTCACAACATCCAGCTCCAGTGCCTTGGGGAGTTTGCCATCAAGGAGTAAAGCAAATGCCTTGTTCAAAACTTCATTGCCCCTGTCGCTCGTGTCTTCGCCGAGGCGAGAAAGGAACACCTGTTGTGCCGGTTCACTAAGTTTGCTCCATCCTTCGTACAATTGTTCCGCAAACTGCCCGGGCTCAACCTCGGCAAGTTTGTGGATAGCCGTCACCTGAATTTGCGGTTCTTTGTTTTTTGTAAGGTCAAGCAGCGAACGGGTAACCGCTTCTTCGCCTTTGCCCTCGATCGACTGGACAGCCTGAACCCTCGCCGCCAGCTCCTGTGAATCGGACTGTGCAATGACTAGCAGAGGTCCGGCACCAAGTTTGATTTGTAGTCGTTCACAAAGCCGGATGAGTTCGGCGAGTACTTCCCCATCGGACGCTTTGAAAAGTTTTTGAAGGTTCGCCTCCACTAGGCGCCTGGCCAACCCGTCGTCGCGCTTGGAGAGTACGCGTACCCGGCCCTCGACCCGGTCGACAAACGGTCGACGGTTCCAGTCCCGTAGGCAGAGCAGTGCCTCGGATCGCATGGCGTCCGATTTGGTGGTGTCCAGAGCGTAGTCGACCAGTCGCTCCACGTTTTCTGGTCGACCGACGCGAAGATTCGCGCTGAGGAGTCTACGCGTGATCGCCTCCGGTTCGTTGCTGCTATCGGGCAACAGATTTGCAACGGCCGGCAGGGACTCGAGAATCGATTCGTCATCGTGGATCGCGCTGACGGCCTCGCGCAACACCCACTCGCTTTCGTCGTTCAAGAATGCCTTGGCGCCGGTGTGTCTCAGCCGGCGCAGGGTAACCACCGCAGCTGAACGCACGGCGGCTGAATCGTGGCTGTTCAACGCGGCCAACTGTTCCGGATGCGCACCTCCTGCCAGACCCATGATGGCCGCGTGACGGATGTAGGCGTCGCTGTCGTTGTTGCGCTCGAGGAGTGCAACCAGGTGAGAGGTCGTGTTGTTGTTGTTGCCCACTTGGCCAAGCGCCATTGCGGCATGGAATTGTACCCGAGCACTCTCATCGTGAAGCAGGTCTACCAAGAGAGGAGCCGCGGCTTTCAATGCGCGTGTGCCGGCCAACTTGGCCGCTTGGGCACGAATCTCGGGATCTTTGTCTGCAAATGGCAACCGCTTGACCAAGCGCTTATCGCGTTGGTTGTCTGGGGCCAGCTGACCAAGGCCCCACATCGCGTGCACGCGTGCGAGCCGGTCGCCCTTGGGATTGGTTGCCAATCCCAGCAACTCGTCAAACCGATCGCGCTTGGCCAGTTCAAACTGTGCCTCCAACCGAATCCGCTGATCCGTATGCGCGAGCAGGTAAACGAGAAACGAGTTGGTATGCCTGCCGAAGTCACCGCGGAGCAGCTCGGCGACTTGTTTGCGTTGTTCTGATTTCCGGAGCGCCGGGTCGTCGACAACCCAGATGCTGCCAAGTTCATTGGGCTGCCATTTGCCATCCCAGTTGGCCACGTACAGCGACCCGTCCGGCCCGAAGTTGATCGCGCTGGCCATCA
>NYYJ01000165.1 GCA_002686755.1 Verrucomicrobiales bacterium | reverse complement strand
CCGCGAGCATGCCCGCCATGCGCGGCGATCCGGCCGTCTCGACGGCATATGGGCTCGGTGGAGAGCCGCGTCGCCATGCGTCGTGCACGCCTGCCAGGAACTCGTCCCCCACCGGCGAGGCTATCGCCAGGGATTCAGTCATGCGCGCATCGCCCCGGCGACGGAAGTACTGGCGCAGGCGATCCCGCGCGCGCTGCACGCGGCGTTCCGCGGCCGTGGGCGAGATGTGCAAACGTCGCGCGAGAGTGGCGTACGACGCCCCGGTCACATGGAGCATGACGAACGCGACCCGCAGATGGTCAGGAAGCGTTTTCAGAGCCGGCGCCATGAGTCGCTCCGCGTCCGCCTCGCGTTCGAAGGCGTCGTAGTCGTCGCTCTCGGGCGCGGCGTCTCTGAGCAGCTGTCGTGTGTCCATGGGCATCTCGCGGGCCCGCCGCCGAAGGCGATCATACGCCAGCATAGTAGCGATTCGATGCACCCAACCCTCGAAGCGGTCCGGCTCGCGCAACTGCCCGAGCTTCTCGTACGCGCGCAGGAACGTCTCCTGAGTGACGTCCTCCGCGTCGGCATGGTGCAGCAGACGACCATACGACAGCGCAAACACGCTCTCGGCATACTGCTCCGCGAGCGTGGCGAATGCGTCCGCATCGCCGCGCAGCGCGCGCTGCACGAGCTCTCGGTCGTTCGTTGCCTGCATGCTGCCCTCAATTACATGACGGAGGACCGCGCCGAGCCCTACCAGAAAAGTGCACGGCGCGCATGCAGGATAGTCATGTGCCGGGACGAAGCAACGAGGAACTGTGGATTGCGGGCCGCGGCCGGCAGGCGCCGGCCGTGTTATGTGCCCAGGGGTCGAGCGCGGGATCGCCGATGGGAAGGGAGAGGCCGCCCGGCCATGCACACTCGCGGCGTGACCGGGCGGCGGGCGGAGATTACTTCATCACCACCATCCGCCTGAACGACCTGTACCCGCCCGCGGAGAGTTCGTAGACGTACACGCCGCTCGCGGCGCGTTCGCCCTGGGCGTTCTGCCCGTCCCAATACGCCGCGCGTTCGCGTCCGACGTATTCGCCGGTCGGCAATGCTCCCAACTCCAGCGTCCGCACGCGGCTGCCCGCGAGGTCGTAGATGCGGATTGTGACGTCGGCGGCCTCCGCCAGCTCGAAGGGAATCCACGTCTCCGGGTTGAACGGGTTCGGGTAGTTCGCCATGAGCCGGTTGCGATACGGCTCGATGCGGAACTGGTATACGAAGCCGGTGTCGATGAGCGACCTGTTCAGACGCAGGTGCGTCGCGCGAATCGCGCTCTCGGTGGGTTCGGAGATGGCGCGGGACGCCTCGAAGGTGACGTCGACGCGCGCGTCCGAGCCTCCCATCGGCCGTCCCGACGCGAACGCGACTGCCACCCGTCCCTCGCCCTGTCGTTGGACGAAGAGCGGCGACGGCGTCCCACGGCTCCTACTCGACCGCCGGGACGCCTCGACAGGCGTCAGGAGCGAGGCGTCGAATTCCAGACGCAATTCGCCCGCGTACAGTTCGGAGATAGCCGTGGCGTCGAGCGCAACGGTGAGCCTTTCGGCGGGCCTGACCGACTTCGCTCCGGCGACCAGCCGGTACGGCAGCCCGACAGCATCCGCGATGGGCGCCGCAGGCGTTTCGGCCGGGAACAGATCGATCAGGCCGACCTCCTTCTGCAGGATCAGTGACGCGTCCGGCGCCGCTATCCCATCAAGGACATCGACATCAGCAACCTTGTCGGCGTCGACCTCGGGCAGCGGCAGTGACGCCCACACGGGAGCAGTCTCTTCGATGGGGAACGTCACGTCCGTGGCAAGGAGCGCGTTCGCGACGTGTTCCAACACCCACGCGGCGTCGTAGGCTCCCGCCGCGCCGTTGCCCGTGACGTCTCCGTACACGAGTTCGAGGAGGATGAACGACCCGTGCACAGGCGTCGCGGAGACGGCGCCCTCGTTGAGTTGCACGTTCGCGAGCTGGAGCGGATAGGTCGTCCCCAACGGATCGCCTGGCGCTGTTGCGGTGACGTCGAACGCGATGTTCACGAGCGTGCCCGGGCCGATGAGTGGGAAGGAGAAGCTGCTGGCCATCGAGAAGTTGAGTTGGTCGGTCGTTGCGTCGATGGTCTCTACGTTCTGTTCGAGGGACCAGTCCGCAGGCACGACCGTGGCTCCGGGCGTGACGGCTGTGGTGACTCCGGCGTTGGATGTCGGCGTGAGGATGTCGCTCCTGTAGGTTAGCGATATCGCGACGCCAACGACATCCAGCGTGGCCACGTCGTACATCTCGATGGGGATGCTGACAGTGGACGCAAGCGCGCCCTGGGCGTTGACGACGGTGACGGCGTCAGCAAGCGTGCCGACCGTGAAACTAACCGGGGCCGTGACGGCCGGGCTGAGGGGCGCGTCAGCGTCGTCCAGGAGCGTGACGGTGACCGTGTACGCGCCATCGTCCACCAGTGGTGATACCGTAGCGGTGGTCCCGACGTACACGGGGTTCACCGTGCCCGGTCCCGAGCCCGAATCGAGCTGCCATCCCCAGTAGCCGGAGCTGGGATGGTCCGTGATGGTTACGCTCAGCTCGGCCTCCGCAGTTCCCGCCTCCAGGGCCTGACCGGGAGTGGGAGCGTCGATGGTCACCATCGGCGTGGGAGCGACGGAGAACGTCACGCTTGCCCTGGACGCTACGTAGGTCGTGGCGTCGACGAGCAGATCGCCTCCGGTCGCGTCGTCGACCAGCGCCGCGTAGACAGTGTAGGTCTGACCGTCCATGAGGTTGGGGATCGTGTCGGCGAGTGTCCCGGCCGGGACCTCGTTCCCGGTCGCTGCGCCAGTATAGGCGAACGGTGTGTCAAGCTGCCAGTGCCAGTGACCGGGGGCGTCGTGGTTCTGCAACGTCACCGCCAGGTCCGTCTCGGTTGTCCCGTACGGCAGGACATCCGCGGACGACGGAGCGGTGATCGAGATGGTGGGGTCGGTCGTGAGGGGTGACCATGCGGGATCGCCTGCTGACGCGCCGGTTGCGACGACCGTCGCCGCCGCCGCCGCGACTGCGTCCATATAGACGACGTCACCGGTCTTCTCAAACGTGATCTTCGCCCCATCTGGCGACCAGGCGGAACGCAAGCTGCCTCCCCCGAACGTCATCTGTTCGATGGTTCCTCCGACGGTGTCTATGGTGAAGATGTCGCCGCTCGCGCTGACCCGCTTGCTGCCGAAACTCAGAAGCGATCCCATCGGCGCCCACGCCGGCTTCTCATCCCCGGCGGAGGACGGCGCGTGTGCGGTGAGACTGCCTCCGTCAACATCCATGGTGTAGATGTCGCCATCTCCGGTGCGGCTGGAACCGAAGGCTATCAGTGTCCCGTCAGGTTTCCACGCCGGCTCGTAGTCGTGGGCCTCGAACGTCAGCCTCACCGGTGTCACCGGCTCGGCGCCATCGAGCCCCATCCTGTAGATGTCGTAGCTCGGGGCGGCGACCTCGTCCGAGCGATAGACCAGTTGCGTACCGTCCGGTGACCAGTCGGGGTCTTGCTCGTTCACCACTGTGGTATCGGTGACATTCACGACATTTACGAGGGCTGCGTCGACAATGTCCCCGATGTAGATGTCCCAATCGCCGTCACGGTCTGACGCGAACGCGAGTCGCGTTCCGTCCGGCGACCAACTCGGATAGAGATCCGTGTCCGGGTCGTTCGTCAGGTTCGTAAGCTCCGTGCCGTCAGGATTGACCAGGTAGATCTCCTGGTCGCCGCCGTCGGCGGACGAGAACGCGATCTTGGTGTTCTCCAGCTGACTGCGGGCAGATCCGGCCAAAGACAGCGCCACGATGAGCGCGAGGGCAAACGGTGCCGTACGACGCATCCTCGTACCTCCTGTGCAACGCGAGCCGCACCCACCCGTGCGAGGCTCGGCCGCTTTCCCTATTTCAGGCGGACGGGACGTTGCCGTCTACGGCACGCAGGTCCAGAATACGTCCGCCGGTGACTGCCGGCTGTCAGAGCTGGGGAGCGCCCGCAGGCCCCAAACCAGAGGGCGCCTCCCAAGAGCTCTGATCACTCCATGCCGGTCTACGGCATGGCTATCCCCTCTCTCAGTCGACGACGACAACACGCACTGCCGTGGCGGCCACGGCAACGGGAGCGGTCTCGCCACTCTGACCCAACCACGGCGCCACGACCGTGCCTGCAACCATCGCTTCCTGGATGAGCGACTCCGGCCAGTCCGCGATATCGGTTCCGTTGTTCCACACCGGGTACTCCACCGGCCAGTTGGTTCCAGACGCCACGAACTCCGGCCCAGTTTCCGCCGTTGCGGCGACCAGAAGGTAGTACGTCCCCGGACGCGACGGGGCCACCTCGTGGACCGCCACCGCCAGGCTCGTGGCTCCCGGGTCGACGTGCCGGGCGACCACTCGGTAGCCACGTTCGTGACTGCCCCAAGTAGGCGTTTGGATGACTGGGAACTGGGCCGCCGCTCCGTGCTCGTTGCGCACGGTGATATCGATCCGACCGAGTATCTCCTGCCCAGGGCGGACGGTGACAGTCGCAGCGCCTTCGGCAAGACGCCGGCCGTTGATCTTCCCGCCATCCAGGCGCACCGCATCCGAGCGTCGCGGCGGCTCCGCCATGGAGGCGACCAGTTTCCGTGGGCCGCGCCGTTCACCTATCCCCGGATCGCGCACGGACACCTGCATCTGCCGGAAATACAGCGGCTCGCCAACGCCTCCCCGGCCGCTCTTGATGAACACCCCGGTGACTGGGAGGCCCATACGACCCGGCTCCAGCCGTGCCCCCCGTGCCCCCAACCGCCCGTCTATCGCCACATCATACGTCGCGTTCCACGGGCGATAGACGATCTCCACGTGACTCCACCTGTCCTCGACAGGGCGTAGAGCGACATGCGCCATCCGGCCGATGTAGTCGCGGTAATGCCACTGGTTGACCGGTGTCTTGGAGACAAGCGGCACGCCGAGCACGTAGCCGTCGAGGACGAATCCGAGCTGCGTATGGTACGGAGCCGGTCGGGCTCTGACGTCCAGCGACAGGGCCACTTCGCCGTGCGCGGCGGTGATCGGCTTGTACACGCCGAAGTCGTTGGCCAGAACGGCCGTGGCTCCCACGCCGGGGACCGGCACGGCCATGTCCTTGTTGGGCTCCACGGGCGCCCACCCTCGCAGTTCTTCACCGGGCTGGATGACCACACGCGCCCGGCCCCGCGCGCGATCAGACCGGGCGTCTGGCGCGGGAGGCGCCAGCAGGAGGGTGGGCTCCACGTACCGTAAGCTTCCCTCGTGCCTCAGGTCTCCCCACCGCATATGCAGGATGTGTGCGCCATAGACGCCCGCGAAGAGCGTCAGCGTGGCAGCCACGCCAGCGGCAACGAGGCCTGAGAACGGCGCTGCTGATGCGGACGTGGGAGCAGCGTCGCTCGGAGGCGCGCCCCCTCCCAGCGCCTCCGCAAGCTCAGCCACGAATCCGGCCGCCAGCGGCGCGACGGTAAGATGCGTCCGAAGGACGCCGCGGCAATCCTCCTCCATTCCGGCGCGCCGGATGTACGTCGCAAAGAAGTCCCGCGCACGACGCACACGGGAGCGTGCGCCGGCCTCGCTGATCGACAGGCGTTCCGCAATGGCCGTGTATGAGTCGCCGGTCATGTACCGCATCACCAGGGGTAACCGTAGGTCTGACGGCATCGCGCCAAGTCCCTGGGACACGATGTGCTTCGCGTCGTCGTCGCTTTCGTAGCGCGCTTGGTCCGGTGGGTATTCGAGCGTGTCCGTCATTGCCTCGTCCACGTCCATCACCACTTCTCGCCGATGCCGACGCCGATGCGCACGCGCGTAGCTCCACGCGATGCGGCACACCCACGCGTGAAACGCCCCGCCAGCGCGCAACTGCCAAAGACGCGTATACGCGCGCAGAAACGTGTCCTGCGCGACGTCCTCGGCGTCCTCGTGGCGCAGCAACTCCGCATAGGCGACCGCGTAAACGCGTCCCCAGTGTCTTCGTGTCAGGGCTGTGAACGCAGCCACATCCCCGCGTTGTGACGCGCCGACCAGGGCGCGATCCGACCGATCGTCCATGGACTCCTCCCATGGCTCTGCTCTATAGATGCCCAGGCCGCACGCCGTGTGCCGGGAATCGTGCGCGCCTGTCGGATGGCGGTATACTGTGCTCGACCCTATCCGGTTTACGCCCGTCACGCGAACGCGACCAGGAGAAGACATGACGACACGCTTTGTCACAGTGTGCTGCGCGGCGCTGCTGTGCGCGGGCCTGCTGCCGCAGGAGGCGCAGGCCGAGATCGTTGCCATGTGGCTGCTCGACGAAGGCGCCGGAGATACCGCGGTCGACGGCACGGGGAACGGCCACGACGGCGTCATCGAGGGCGATGTCGAGTGGCTCGCCGCAGGTAAGTACGGCAGCGCCCTCAACTTCACCGCCGGCCGCGTGCGTGTGGACCACGTCGACGACATGGACCTGAAGGAATGGAGCATGGCCATCTGGGTGAAGATCGCGGGCGCGACGGGCACGTATCAGATGGCGATGGGCAAGGAGGCGTGGCCGGACCGCAACTACTCGATGTGGATCCTCCCGACGACGATGACCTTCGGCTTCACATCCGGCGCCGATGACCTACAGGTGGGCGTCGGCGATGTAGGGGACGACGCGTGGCACTATCTGGTAGGCACATATGACGGCTCGCAGTTGACGGGCTACATCGACGGCACGCTCGTGCAGCAACGGGGAGCCGTGGGCGACCCGAACACGTGCGCCTGCCCGTTCTTCATCGGCTCTCAGCCTCCGGGCGGAGGCGGCCCGACAGTAGGCGCCCTCGACGAGGTGGCCGTCTACGACCACGCGCTCGAGGAAGACGAGGTGGCCGACACGATGGACGGCCTTCAGTCGCTCGCGGTCCACGCGTCGTCCGACAAGCTCGCAACCCGATGGGGACGCCTGAAGACGCGCGTAAGATAGACGTCACCGGCGCGCGTCCCGCAGTCAGACCGTCGAAACCGGCGGGGCGGCCTCGCGCCTTGCTGCGACGGAATCTACGCGTCTGGCGACCCGCCGAACGCGTCCGCGCTCCGGCCCTTCAGCGAGACGATGGGTATGTTCGCGACCAGCGCGAGGCTGTCCCCGTCGTGCTGGAAGTCGACATCGGGCTCCTCGTCGGAGACGTCGAAGTACTTCGTCATGAGAAGTATCAGGTCGTCGCGCAGAGCGTTCAGGATCGTGGGATCGACCGAGGCTCGATCCTGTATCAGTATCAGTTGTAGTCGGCTCTTCGCCGTGTCCTTGCTCGCCACTTCGCCGTTCAACCACCGAACGACGCGTGCGACTACATCTCCCAGTGCCATTGGGACTTCCCTTTCTGCGAGTCGCGTCCAGTGGTCGCGCTAATTGGGTCCGACGAGGCCCCGCCAGAACCGACCCCATCTGCCCTCCGCCCGAAACTCGGGTATCGGGATGTCGTCACCCCGCACGCGCCGAGCGATGCGTCGGTACGCCTCCGCGGCAGGCGTGGAGCCTTCTAGCGCGAGCGGCTTTCCGCTGTTCGACGACGCGACGATGTCGCTGTCCTCGGGGATCACTCCGATCAGCGGAATCGCCAAGATCTCCTGCACGTCGTCACGTCCCAACATGTCCCCGCGATCCACGAGGCGCTGGGACAGACGGTTGAGGATGTACGACGGCTCGCTAAGCCCCTTCGCCTGGAGGAGCCCGATAACGCGGTCCGCGTCGCGGATGGACGACACTTCGGGCGTGACGACGACGATCGCCTCGCGCGCTCCGACGACGGCGTTCTCGAAGCCCTGCTCAATGCCGGCTGGGCAGTCGATGATGGTGATGTCGAACTCCTCATCGAGTTGCTGGATGAGCTTCTCCATCTGCTCCGGTCGCACGTCACTCTTATTGCGGCTCTGGGCCGCGGCGAGTATGTGGAGGCCTTCCGCGCGCTTGTCGCGGATCACGGCCTTGTTCAGCTCGCATTTGCCCTCGATGACGTCCATGGACGTAAACACCACGCGGCTTTCCAGCCCCATGACAACATCGAGGTTCCGCAAGCCGATGTCCGCGTCCACGACGACTACCCTCTCGCCCATGACGGCGAGCGCCGCGCCCAGGTTCGCGGCGGTGGTGGTCTTACCGACGCCTCCCTTGCCCGACGTCACTACGATCGGACGGCCCATAACCCATCGCCTTCCTGATAGAACGACACGCCTCAGAACCCGACGAAGTCGCGTACAACGATCTGCCCCTCTTCGACCAACGCGTATTCGGGGTGTATCCCCGCTGTTCGCCCACCCTCCGGCGAGCGCGCGATGCACTGCGCGATGCGCAACTGCATCGCTTGTAGATTCAATGCGACGACCTTTGCCGACTCGTCCCCGAGCGCGCCCGCGTGCACGATGCCGCGCAACGTTCCCAACACGATGATGTCCCCGGAAGAGACGACCTCGGCGCCCGGGTTGACATCGCCCATCACGAGGATGTTGCCCTCGAGGTGCCGCTCAACGGCGCCGGAGCGCAACGTGTGCCGCACGCTGATCGTGTCTGGGTCGCGCGTGTCGGAGACTCCGGTGTCTATCTCCTGCCGATGCAGCGTGGGGGCGGCGCGTATCCTCAGCACCTCCGCGGCCACACGCGTGCGGTCGGAACCCGTGATGACCTGGCCGATGGTCAGGCCGTATTCGCGCTCGAAGCGCTTCTGCAGGTCTCGCAGGAAGTCGTCGGTGACCGTGCGCTCGCCAACTTCAAGTATCACCGACGCGCCACGGACCGACGGGCCGACGTTCTTGATGCGATCCATGATGCGGCCGGGCAACTCGCCCGTCTCGATGGAGGCATCGACGGTGATGTACAGACCGTTTCGGTGGCCCCTTACGAGGATCGGCTCCTTGGCCTTCATACGCCGGTCCTTTCCGGTGGCTCTGGGCCCCCCCGCACGCCCGCTACAGGCATTACGTACGGCCCTTCCGGGATCGCGAGGATGCGCGCGTCGGCGCCGTGGTGTTGGAGCAGTCGCCGAATGCCGTCTTCGGGCGACGCAACTGGCGTGACGAAAAGCCGCTTCAGCACGTCGTCCTCGATGCCGTCGGTGAAGCAGTAGACCGACGCCTTCCGCGCAACCTTGGCCAGCTCTTCCAACTGCCATTGGTCGATCACGAACTTCGCCGGGTCGTAGAGCCCTTCGACGAACTCCGTCAGGTCGGTGGTGTCGTGCATCAGCTTCTCGAATGGCGGGCTCCCGATGCCCTCGTTGCATGCGGACATCAGCAGGATGCTGCCGCCTTCCTGGACGGCGTCCAGGGCCCCGACAGGCCCCTTGATCGCCTGGTAGAAGGTCTGATCAAGTGGGTGTCCCGCGCACGTCGTGACGACGATCGGCGCGGGCTCGACATCCACGCGCACGCGCTCCTCGACGAAGGTGCATCCCGCGCGGTGCGCCTCGTTGATGTCGCCGCCGAACACGCCTATCAGCGCACGATTCTCGTCAAGCGACACGTTTAGATTGAAGTCCACTCCCGCGATGCGTGCGATCTCGAGGGCTTCCTCGTGGAACGGGTTGCCGTCCAGGATGCCGGTCGATGCCGACGGATGTTCCAAGAGCCCCGGGCCGTGCATCACCTTCATCGTCTCGATGGATGCGAGGCCGGGACATACGGCCTTGCGGCCACCGGAATACCCGGCCATCAGGTGCGGCTCGATGAGCGCCGTCGTGACCTTCAGATCGGCGGCGCAATAGCGCTCGTCGATGAGCACGCGCGTGCCGTTGCTCGTCTTCCCGAGATCGCGGTGGCTCGCGAGGTCCTCGGAGAAGTGGTTCTCGACCCGATACGCTGACGCGATCTCTTCGCCGACTAGCTCAACCAGTTCGTCGCCCTCGTTGGGACGATGGATGCCCGTGGCGATCAGGATGAGGATGTCATCGCGGCGAATCCCGGCGGACTCCAGGGTCTGCAGGATCGGAGGAAGTATCAGCCGGTTCGGCACGGGACGCGTGATGTCCGATATGACGACGCACGCCGAGTCGCGCCCACGCGCCAGTTCATGCAACGGGCGCGCCCCGATAGGGTTCTGCAAAGCGTCGGCCACCGCGCGATCCGGGTCGCCGACGGGAACGCTGGGACGCATGCGCAGTACGGTCGTGTTGGGATCGGGGAACTGCACGACGCGGCCGTCTCGGCCGTATCGCATAGTGACCTGCAAGGCCCTGATTCCTCTCTCGGTCCTGGCGCTGGCACGTACTACGGGATGGGGCGTGCGTTCACTTGAGGCAGGTATGGCGCCGGTACTTGGCGCGCCCCACACCACGATGTATTCCTTCGGAAGCGATGAACCAGATTATAGGGAACGCCCCAAGCGATTGCAACGGCCGAATTGGCGCGGATGGCCTTCAACAGTGGGTTTTCGGCCTACTGGGATGTGGCGGGGTCGCCGGGTACTCCGCGGATATCGCCGCGTTCGGATCGGGCGTTCGCATCGTCGTCGCAGTAGCGACGGCGTCCGAGCTCGTCACGCACAGAACCAGCCCCGTACTGCCTCAGAACTGAAAGTACCCGAAGGTTCCTTCGGCGCCTCATTGCTAAATGTACTCGTAGCCGGGGTTCTCGTCACTGTGCTTCACCCGCACGAGTCGTCGGATCTCCTCGGTCACGGTTTGGATGTCTCGCCGCAGCTGCGCGGGATTCAGACACGTGTATTGCTCACGCAGCGACTGCGACGTCAGAGCGGATAGACCCGACGACCCTAGCGTGCGCGCACAGGGCGCCTGCGGTCGATCGTACCGACGCCGCGATCTGCCGCCTTCCCGCCACTTCGCGACGACCTTCGCCTGGGGTAGGAAATAGTTGTGCAGCAGGCGATACGCGGCATACAGACGGTTCAGCGCGTCCAGCTCCTGTGGCGTGCCATACCGGTGGTAGCCCACCGTTTGACGCACCGTGGTCCAGTTCTTCTGCTCCACGTGGCAGTTGTCGTTCTTCCGATACGGACGCGCGCGCGTGAACGTGATCCGCTCCTGCTTGCAGTAGTCTACGAGATGGTGGTTGATGAACTCCGAGCCGTTGTCCGAGTCGATACCCAACAGCGGGAAGGGGAGTTGACATCGCAACTGCTGGATCGCCAGAAAGACCCACTTCTGCGCCTTGTTCCGCACCGCCAACGTCTCCGTCCAGCCAGTGGCGATGTCCGTCATCGTGAGCGTCTGGCAGAAGTCTCCCGATGCGTTGCTACCAGAATGCGACACCAGGTCGATCTCCACGAAGCCGGGACGCGCGTCGTCCCAATCCGCATACGTGCGGATCGGTATCTGCGACTTCAGCAGGCTTCCCGGCTTCGTGCCGCTTCGTCCTCTCAACTCGAACCGCTTCCGCTGGGGAGCCAGCAACCGATCGATCGTGGCCCCGCTGACGTTTCGCAACTGCTCGATGATCTTCGGGCGGCATACCAACTCGCCGTGGAACACAAGCGCGTCGACGACATCGGGAAGGCACGCTGCCAACCGCTTGCCGCACGGAAAACCCAATATCTCCCAGATGCGCGTCAACGGCTCCAACACCGCATCGCCATACACACGCCTGCGACCGCCACGGCGACGACCAGATGGCGCCTGCGGAGGAGACGATCTAGACCGCGCCTCAGGACCACCGTTACGCAGCACCCGCGCGGCGTACGACCGGTTGTACCCGGTCGTCTCGACGAACTCGTCCAGGATGTGTGCCTTCTCCTTCCTGGACGCCTGCACATATCGCCGGTGAGTAGCCTTCGTCACCTGACGTCTCGTCGCCATATCCAACCTCATCGATTCGCCCCAACCCGCGCGATGTCCCATCGGGAGGATCGCCCAGATCGGCGTCGTCTGGCCATCGGCCCACGAGTACATTTCGGTTATGAGGCGCCGATGCCACCTCGAGTACATTTTCAATGAGGCAAGTCGG
>NYYJ01000164.1 GCA_002686755.1 Verrucomicrobiales bacterium | reverse complement strand
ATGATCGTCGTCCCCTTCTCGCCGCCGAGATTGTTGAAGATGTCCGTCGTGCCGAACTGCTGCGCCATCACCCGCTTCAACGCCAGTTCGCGGTTGCTGGAGAAAAACGCGAACAACAGCGCGAGGTCATTCGCCCCCCCCTGCTTGTTCGCCCGCTGCTGCGCCAACCCCTCCATGAACAACTGCATGAACATCGTGAAAAACGACTCGCCGCGATCCTTCATCTTCTGGGCGAACTCCTCTGGCGACATGTCAGCGTGCACCATGTTCGGCGCGTCGTAGTCGATCCAGTCGAGTTGGAATGACAGCCCGAGCATATCCTTCGCCCCAAGCTGCATGCCACCGATCACCGTCATGCCGGCCTCGAATCCCTTATCCTCCGGAACGGAAGGCGCAACGACCTCGTCCCCCGCCGGCTTCAACGCCGGCTCGGCGCGGTCCTTCCAGCGACTCGGCGTGCCCCCGGCTTCATCCTTCTCCGCCACCATCTCGAACAGCAGCGCGTCGTACTTTTTGAAACTGTTGTCAAGTTTTTGAAAATAAGCCTTGTCGCCGATGTGGATCGCCCCGATGAGATCAACCGTAACCCCGGCCTTGGCCAGCTTCCCATCAGTCGGCACGAATCGGACGATGGAGGTGTCGAGCGACTGCGGCACGCGCGGCCGATCCGGGTTCATCGTCATCCGGATGAACTTTTGCGGCACATCCGATGCCGGCTTGGCCTCCTCCGCTGCCCAACCATGAACCGCACCCACCAGCGCCAACCCAACCAGCCAACCTGTCCAACGCACCGTCATTTCCCGACACCCTACCGGCCCAAGCGGCAAATTGCCCTCCCAAAATGGGGCTTGGGCCGCTACGGTTAGCGGCGTGCCGGAGTTGAGCGAGAACCGCGAGCCGCCCGCAGACTGGACGGAGCTGTTTTTTCGGTTCCTGTCGGACGAGAAGGATGCCTCGGTTTACACGCAGCGCAATTACAGGCAGGCGCTGGGCGAGTTCGCGCAGTGGCACGGCGAGTCCCACGAGCCGCCGGTGCGCTGGGCGGAACTGGAGCGGAACGACTTCCGGCTGTTCCTCCGGCAGCTGGGTCGGCGGGAGCTGAGCCAAGCGGCGATCCGGCTGCGCTTCAGCGCGCTCAATTCGTTTTACAAGTTCCTCATGCGCCGCGGGCTGGTCGAGTCGTCGCCGGTGAAGGGGGTTACCCTGCCCAAGCCGGCCAAGCGGCTGCCGCAATTCCTGACCCTCGACCAGATGAACGCACTGCTCGACGCGCCGGTGCGGGAGTACGAAGCCAAGCGCGACGCCCGCAAAAAGAGGAACAAACCGGTCAGCCCCATGCCGTACCTCCGCGACCGGGCAATCCTCGAGACGATCTACTCATGCGGCCTGCGCGTCGGCGAGATCTGCCGGATGTTGGCCGGGGAAATCGAGCCGGACGAACTCGTCGTCAACGTGCATGGCAAAGGCAAAAAGGAGCGGCAGGTGCCGATTGGCCGCGCCGCCATCGAGGCGATCCGGCTGTATTGGGAGCGCTTGGCCAAGCCGCCCGCCGCGGACGAGCCGGTGTTCTTCGCCTCGGAGGAAAAGCGCAACGCCATCTACCCGCGCCTCGTCCAGTTGCGGCTGAAGAACTACCTCAGCGCCTGCGGGCTCGACCCAAGTCTCACGCCGCACAAGCTGCGGCACAGCTACGCCACGCATCTGCTCGACGCCGGGGCGGACTTGCGCAGCGTGCAGGAGATGCTCGGCCACTCAAACCTCGCCACCACGCAGGTTTACACCCACGTGACCACCGAGCGCATCAAGCGCGCCTACGACAAGGCCCACCCCCGGGCCTGAAGCCAAGCGCTTGGCCAAGCGCTATTCGGCGGCCGGTTGCTCGGCGGCCGGCGGCGGGGTTGGATCGGGCTTGGTTCCCTTTGGCTGGGGGAAAATCTGGTACAGCAGGAGGTAAATCACCACGCCGGTGATGGAGACGTACATCCACAGCGGCCACGTCCACCGCGCGATTTTTTTGTGCAACTCATAGCGGCCCTTGAGCGCGCGGCTGAAGGTCATGAAAATGAGCGGCAGAATCACCACCGCCAACACGACGTGCGTGAACAGAATGATGAAGTAGATCGGCCGAAACCAACCCGGCTCAACGAATTTCGTTACCCCCTCGGTGTTGAAGTGGTAAATCAAGTAACAGGTCAAAAACACGGCCGAGGTGACGAAGGCGCTGACCATGCAGTTGCGGTGCGCGGTCTTGTTGCCCTGCTTGATGAACACGAAGCCCAACGTGAGGAACAGCGTGGCCAACCCGTTCAGGCAGGCGTTGATGAGTGGTAAGTCCTGTATGGTCATGGTTGTTCGTTCAACAGTTGTGTTGCGAGATCGATCGCCTTTTCCTTCCAGCCGTCCTCCAGGCTTTCCAGCACACCACGGAGGCGGCCTTGCCGGTCGATGACGACGAAAAGGATGGCATGAATAAACAGGTCATCCGGTGTGGACTGCTCGCCGGGAGGCTTCTTGCGGGTGATCAATTTCATCCCGTCGACGGCCAGGCGCACGATCTCCGGCTTGGCTCCGGTGAGAAACTGCCACCGCGAGTCATCCGCATCGAAGCGCCTGGCAAAGCGCTGCATGACCGCGGTCGTGTCGTGGGCAGGGTCGGTGGTGAGCGTGGCGAAGGCGACGTCCGGCTCGTTGGCGAAATGCGCCTGCAACTCGGCCATTCGCTGGGTCATTGCCGGGCACGGCCCGGGGCAGCGAGTGAAGATGATGTCCGCGAACCAGACCTTGCCGGCAAACTGGGCCAAACCCACCGGCTTGGCCAATTGGTTGGTCAGCGTGAAGTCGGAGAGTTGCGAAATGACCGGCAGTCCCGGCTTGGCCAAGCGGGGTTTCGCCGGCTCGCTCAACTCGCGGACGAAGGCAAAGCCGATCGCAAGAATCACCACGGCTAAGCCCCCCCAGACGATCCAGTGCACCCATTTCGAGTTGGAGGGCATCGTGTTAAAAAAAGGGCACCCATTCTGGGCGCCCCGGAAATCTGGTCAGGCCAAGCGAGGCTCAGGCGTTGTCGTCGCCGGGAGTCGTCACTGCGGCGGCGGCCTTCTCGGCGGCCGGGTTTTTCTTTTCCTGCTCTGCCTCGTACCACTCGTTCCACTCGGCCTCGTCGACAACCCGGATGACTCCCTTCATGCGGGCGTGGCCGTCGCCGCAAAGCTGGGCGCAGGTGATCTGGTAGCGGCCCACCTTGGTCGGCCGAAAGTGAATGGGAATCCGTAAGCCGGGAATCACGTCCTGACAGACGCGCAGCGGCAGCACCTTGAAGGAGTGGATGACATCCTTTGAGGTGAGGTCGACTGTGACGCTCTTGTGGGTACCATCGTCGTTCTTAATCATCGGAACCACGATGTCGGCCTTGAGCACCTCGACGTCGTCCTCCCAGTACGGCTTGGACTTGTCGATACCGAATGGGTTGGTGCCGCTGACGAGGGTCTTGTCCTGAGCGCCCAATTGTCCGTCCGCGCCGGGGTAGCGACCGCTCCAAGCGAACTGCTCGGCTGTGACGCGCACGACGCTTTCCTCGTTGAAGTCGTCCGCCTCATTCACATAAAAATTCCAGAAATAGGTGGCCGCCACGACGAGAACCAGTTCCGCCACAATGACGGCGCCCTCGATCGAGTTGGTGATCGTCTTGGACTTGACGCCCTTGTAGTCCGCCTTGGAGTTGTTGGTGGCGCGGAACTTCCACAGGGCGGCGAAGTAATAAATGATCCAGCCGACGAACAGCACGAGCATCAGCAGGTGAACGGCGATGATCAACCCGTCGATGTCGCCCCCGTTTTGGGATACCAGTTCCGGGAAGGAGAACGCCTCGATGATTCCAGATAACAATTCCATTTTTAGACAACTATTCCTTGAACAACTCGGGATCCTCAAGATGGGCGAACGCCCTGCCACGCCTTGCGAGAAACAGGAAGAAACCGCCCACGCCGCCCAGAACCGGGATGAGGATGAAAATCAGGCTGGCGATGCCCCACTGCATACCCTTGGTCATCGGCGAGTCGGGCGCGCCAAAGCAGACCGCGCACGCCTCCGCCGCGCTTGGCCAAGCGGCCAGCAGCAGGGCAAACAACAACAGGGTACATGTGCGGCTTCGATTCACAGGTAACTGACGTGCTTGAATTTCTTGAGAAAGAAGACGAGGTAAACCGACATCCCCACCGTGCCGACCAGCGAAAGGATGCCCATCACCAGCTCGGCCATCCCGCCATTCATCACGCCCCAGATCCCGAACACGAACGAAAACAGGATCGAAAGGATGATGAACACCAGATGGAACGCCTTGAGGGACATGAGCCGTCAACTTTTCTTTTTCTTGACGGCCCGCTTGGCCTTGGGTGCGGGTGCCTCGACAGGAGCCGGCTGGCTCATCAGCTTGATGGTCAGGACAGTAAACGAAGCCGGCAGGGCCAAGCCCAGCAACGCCGCCGCCGCCGCCCAGAATACGGACACCTCCGCCCGGCCCAGCTTTGGGGCATCCCCTTCCGTCCACATGATCAGGCCCATCATGCCGGCGAAGAAGAGGAACGTGAGAATCATGGTCCCGGTGATCATCAACAATTTCTTGTCCCACTTATAGTGCATGAATATCGCCACCACAAAGCCGGCCTTAACCAAGGCGATGGCCAGTCCGATGATCGCGGCCAATGGCAGGGGCATGTGGAACATCACGTCGATCAGAACCGTGATCAACGTGCCGGCCACCAGCACGCCGCCCACCATGTAGAACAGCCTGATGAGGTATTGGAGAAAATCCGGTGAATCGTGTGAGTCGCTCATTGTTACAGGATATACAGGATCGGGAACAGGAAGATCCAAACCAAGTCCACAAAGTGCCAGAACAGGCCAAAGGTTTCAATCCGGTTTGTGAACCGCTCGCGATCCTTGTGCCACACGGCCAGCCCGATCGGGAGCATGTTGTACAGCATCACGATAATGCCGCCCAACACGTGGGCCGCGTGCAGGCCGGTGATGGTGTAGTAAATGCCAAAGAAAGTGCTGTGCTTTGGCTCGTAAGCCGACAGCCGGCTGATGTGGCGGGTCTCGATCTCGATCTCCTCGTAATGCCCCTCCCCGTCGTCGCTGTGATCCAACGCCAAGATGATTGACTGCACTCTTGGCTTGCCCCCTATATCCTCGTTCACGCGTGGCGTGCGCCAAAACCACGGGTGCGCCTCGACCTTCTCATAACGGGCCACGCTCAGCGTTACCTTGAATCCCGCTTGGCCAAGCGCGTACTCCGCCCGCTTGGCCGCGTCATAATCCAGTTCTTTTAAAACCTGCGTCCCACCATCTAGCGCTTGGTCGGCTTCCCCACCGGCAGCGGTAATGGCCTCCTTGGCCTCATCCTGCGTTACCCCGGCGTCGGCATTCCATTCACCCACCTGCACGTTGATCACGGCCTCTTCGTAGCCGTTGATGTGGCCTGAGAGCGCGAGAGTCCCACTGTCCCAAGCCTTTTTGAACTGCGCCTTGCTCCCATCGGATCCATCGCTTTGCTCCTTGAAATAGCGCGTGGTATAAAAGCCTTCCACATGCTCCTTCACGCTGACGCCCTTGGGGGCTTCGTCGGTCGGCCGCAAGGCGGTTTTCCGGTAACCTTTCTCGAAACTGTCGTGCACCACCGCAGCGTCGTTCAGCCAGACGTCGTAATGCTTGAATTTCTGTGGCCACTCGTACGACCATTTCACCACGAGGAACAGCACGGCGCAGGCGATGGTTGCCCATTTCCATTTCTTGTAGCCGGCCAGGTTGCCCTGCTTCAACTCCGCCCAGGCCAACACGACAAACATACTCGAGGCGATTAGCACCATCGTGTTCCCGGCGCCCACCGTGATGTTCATCAGGCCCATCGACCAGGTGCCGGACTCGGCCCCCACGCGCAGCAGGACGTAGGAGGAGAACAGCGCGCCGAACAGCATGACCTCGGAGGCGAGGAAAAGCCAGATGCCCAGCTTGCCGTTGTATAGGCCGGTGTCCGGCCTTGGTTTAACCGTGTAGGGGATTTCCATTGGGGGTAAAGTCGCTTACTTGGCTGGCTGCGCTTGGGGCGAGAAGTCCTTCCTGGCACCGGGAACGCTGTACTCGTACGGGTCGCGGTACACCTTGATCTCCTTGATAAAATTGCCGTGGGGCGGTGGCGTCGGCGTCTCCCACTCCAGCGTGGTGGCCTGCCACGGGTTGTCGGACTCGACCTTCTCGCCGTGTTTCACACTCCAGAACAGGTTGATGATGAACGGCACCTGGGCGACGAGCATCGCCCACGCGGCGGCCGAGATAGAGACGTTCAGCCCCATGATCGTGTCGCTGAGCGCGCCCACGGTCACATCAGCATTGTCCGGGTTGGCCAATGAATAGGTGGCGCCGCCATCGGACATGCGCCGACTCATCCCGGCCATGCCCTGCGCGAACATCGGCATGAAAATCAAGTTCATGAAAATGAGCGACGACCAGAAATGCACCCGGCCCCAGAATTCGCTCATTTTTCGGCCTGTCATCTTGGGGAACCAGTAGTAGACCCCGGCAAAGATCGCAAAGATCGTCCCCGGCGCGACCACGTAATGGAAGTGCGCGATGACATAATAGCTGTCGTGCAGTGCCACGTCGCTAAAGTTGAAGCCAAGCGGCAGGCCGGTCAGCCCCCCGATGCCGAACATCGGCAGGAACGCCAGCGCAAACAACATCGGCGTGTTGAACCGAATCGACCCGCCCCACAGCGAGATGAGCAGGCAGGTCAGGATAATGACCGACGGGATCGAGATCAGCAGCGTGGTGGTCTGGAAGAAGGCGCTGATCACCGTGCCCATTCCGGTCATGTACATGTGGTGCGCCCAGACGATGAACGCCAAAAATCCAAGCACCACCACCGAGCCGACAAGGAACTTGTAGCCCCAGATCGGCTTGCGAGTGTTGTTGGCGATGATCTCGGCGACGATGCCCATGCCGGGTAGGATCAACACATACACCTCCGGGTGCGCGAGAAACCAGAACAGGTGCTGCCACAACAGCGGGCTGCCGCCGCCGCTGACGTCCACGTCCTGTCCGCCCACCACGAGGCCAGTCGGCAGGAAGAAACTCGTCTCCAGCACGCGATCCATCAACTGCAGGATGCCGGCCGCCTCGAGCGGCGGGAACGCCAGCAGCAGCAGGAACGCCGTGATGAACTGTGCCCAGACAAAAAACGGCAGCCGCAGCCAGGTCATCCCCGGCGCGCGCATATTGATGATCGTGGCCAGGAAGTTCACCGCGCCCAGCAGCGACGAGGTGATCAGCATCACCATGCCGATCAGCCAGTAGGTCTGCCCGTCGGTCGGGATCACCGTCGCCAGCGGCGAGTAGGAGGTCCAGCCGGCCTGTGCCGCACCGCCCGGGATGAAGAAGCTCACCGACATGATCACGCAGCCGAAGAAGAAGGCCCAGAAACTGGCCATGTTCACCCGCGGAAACGCCATGTCCACCGCGCCAATCTGCAGCGGCACCACGTAGTTGCCGAACGCCGCGAACGCCGCCGGCACAATGCCCATGAATACCATGATCGTACCGTGCATCGCGCCAAACACGTTGTACAACTCGGCACTCATCACCCCGCCGGGCGCAACGTTGTTGCCGAGCAGCGCCTCCAGCAGCGGCCCCACGAACGGGATCGCCTGCCCGTCGTACGCCATCGACCAGCGCATCGTGGCGATCAGGCAATAGCCGAAAAACAGGAACGCCAGCCCGCAGAACCCGTACTGCATGCCGATGACCTTGTGGTCGGTGGAGAAAACGTACGTCCGCCAAAAACTGTGCGCGTGATGTTCCTCATGCTCGTCATGATGCACCTCGACCGCTTCCTGTGTACCGGTGGCCTCTGCCTTGTCGCTCATCGTTGATTCAATCCAAAAAATCCCTCTTTCTCCGGTTGCAGCGCGAACCAAAAGCGGGGGAGCCTATCGGCCCGCCCCCCCGGTTGTCAATCGCGACCCGCCTCCGCCTCAACTTTACAACTTGTCCACCACCATCAACACCAGCAGCAGCGGCAGGTAGATGATGGAGGCGAAGAACAAAACCCGCGCGCTTGGCCGGTTCATCCGCCGCGAAAACCGCACGGCGGTCCACAAAAACAGCCCACCCAGCAGCACCGCCCCGGTCACATACACCGCCCCGGTCAACTGCATCGTGAATGGCATCAGGCTCGCGATGCACAAAAAAAGCGTGTGGCTGACCGCCTGTCGGCCGGTCCGCGCCCGCCCCCCCGCCGCGCTGGGCATCATCACGAACCCGGCTTTTTCGTACTCGTCGCGGTACATCCAAGCGATCGCCATGAAGTGCGGCACCTGCCAGAAAAACAAAATCCCGAACAGCGTCCATCCCAGCGGGTCGATCCCGCCCCGGGCCGCAGCCCACCCCATCAGCGGCGGCAGCGCGCCGGGAATCGCCCCGATGACGGTGTTCCACTCCGACTTGCGCTTGAGCGGCGTGTAAAGAAACAGGTACGTGACCAGCGTCACCGCGCCGAGCACGGCCACGAGCAGATCCACCCAGGCGGCCAGGGCCAGCAGCCCGACGACCGAGCAGATGCCGCCGAGCAGCAGCGCCACCTCCGCGCCGACCGCCCCGCTGGGCAACGGCCGCGTCGCTGTGCGTTCCATCCGCGCGTCGTGGTCGCGCTCGAGGTATTGGTTTAGGATCGACGCGCCGGCCGCCAGCAACCCGGTGCCGAGCAGTGTCAGGCCCAGCTTGGCCAAGTTTTGGGCCAAGCCGCCGGTCTCGCCATTCAACCCGACGTAAAACCCGACCAGCGTGGTAATCAGCACCAGCGCCGTCAGCCGCAGCTTCACCAACTCGGCAAAGACCGACCAGGCGCTCGCCCGCTCCACCTGTTTTTCCCCGGTCTGTTGAATTGTGTTGCCCATCAAAAAAATCTACACGGCCACAGTCGCCGCCCGGCCGGCATCTCCGGCCTCGCGCTTGGCCAAGCGCTCCGGCGCATCGGCCGCCGCGGCGACGAATGCGCACCGCTTGGCCGCCATCAGCAACAGGCTGGCCAACGCGAGGCAGGCCGCCCCCAGCACCACATGACCGGTGGCCACGTCCGCCGCCTTGTTGCTCAACAGCGTCCAGACGCCCAAGCCGGCCTGCGCGACGATGATCGCCAACAGCGCGAAACCGATCTTTGTAAAACTGTGCGCTTGGCCAAGCACCCGCCGCGCTTTCATCGCCAAGGCCAAGGCCAAGGCTAGTGTCGCCACCGCGCCCAAGCGATGCAGCATCTGCAGCCAAACATGCCACGCCAAAATGTCGTGCCCAGTGGCGAGGTACGTCTTCGGGTTCCCCTCCGCGTCGAGCAACTGGTTTGCGGCGTGGAGGCTCTTTTGCAATTCGTAACGGTTGTCGTTGTACCGGGCAACCGACGCCTCATCCGTCGCCGGCCAAGCTTGGCCGTGCGCCAGCGGAAAATCCCAAATCGCCAACCCGGCGTGCTGATGCCGCATCGTCGCCCCGAGCAGCAGTTGCACAAAAATCAGGCTGATCAGCACGACCAACCTGCCTTGGATCGCCAAAAAACCGGCCCGGTCGTCCCCGCCCGCCCGGTGCCACCAACCGCTGGTGGCCAGCGCGATCCCGCAAATCAGAATCAGGAATAACTGCGCCACCGCCCCGTGGATCAAGCCAAGGTTCGGATTGATCTCCGTCACCCGCAGCCCGCCGAGGACGCCCTGCCCCACGACCAGCAACACCGCCCCGACCCCCAGCCGGCGCATCCATTTGCGGTCGTCCTTCACCCAAATCCAGATGGCCAGAATGATCGTCAGCAGACCGACAAACGACGCCACCAGCCGGTGCGAATGCTCCTCGAACACCCCAAATCTCCCAAGCCACTGGTCAAACGGAACGAGGAACATGTTGTAGCCGAAGGTGTTGGGCCAGTCCGGCACCGCCATCCCCACCCCCTTGCTCGTCACCAGACCGCCGAACCCAATCAGGATGAGCGTCGCCAAAGCCGTGGCAATGGCGAACCGGTGCAACCAAGGGGTGTACTGCGCTCGAGCAGTCATTCAGCGAAGCAATTTGGCCGGATCGGGAACCTCATCCACCCGATTCAGGCCGCGCGGAACCTACCAAACCAAGACAAACACGGCAACTTCATTGTGAAATGATTCACAATCTCGCCCAATCGCCCCCCATCCGCTGGCCAAGGGCTGCACTTCGCCTAGATTATTCTGTTTACAAACAAGTCTCAATCTGCTTCCCTTGCGCCGCAATCTGCTTACACAACTCATTCCCGTCATGAGCGAACACACCGAACTCTCCTTCCGCCAGAGTGTCGACCGGATGGTCGACCGCGCCATCGCCACCATGAATCTGCCGCTGGGCCTCGCCGAGCAGATCCGCAGCTGCAACTCGGTTTACCAGGTGCAGTTCGGCGTCAAGCTGGGCGACCAGTACGAGGTCTTCACCGGCTGGCGCGCCGTCCACAGCGAGCACATCCTGCCGGTCAAGGGCGGCATTCGCTACGCCGACTTCGCCAACCAGGACGAGGTCGAGGCGCTCGCGGCGCTGATGTCGTACAAGTGCTCCATCGTGATGATCCCGTTCGGTGGCTCGAAGGGCGCACTCAAGATCGATCCCCGGCAATACAGCGAAAAGGATCTCGAGAAAATCCCCCGCCGCTTCGCGCAGGAATTGGCCAAGCGCGACCTCATCCACCCCAGCCTCAATGTGCCCGCCCCCGACATGGGCACCGGCGAACGCGAGATGGGCTGGATCTCCGACACCTATCAGTCCCTGTTCCCCGAGCAGGCCAACGGCATGGGCTGCGTCACCGGCAAGCCGGTACACCTCGGCGGTATCGTCGGGCGCGTTGAGGCCACCGGCCGCGGCGTGCAGTTCGGCCTGCGCGAATTCTTCCGCCACCCCGAGGACGTCACCCGCGCAGGGCTAGAAGGCTCGCTCGAGGGCAAGCGGATCGTCGTGCAGGGCCTCGGCAACGTCGGCTACCACGCGGCCAAGTTCCTCAGCGGGGAGGACGGTGCGACAATCACCACCATCATCGAGCGCGACGGCGCGATCCACTCCGCCAACGGCCTCGACGTCGAGGCGGTCAAGGCCCACATCGCAGAGCATCACGGCGTGAAAGGTTTCCCCGGCGCGGACTACACCGCAGACGGCCCATCACTGCTCGAGGCCGACTGCGACATCCTCATCCCGGCCGCGATGGAGGCCGTCATCACCCACGACAACGCCGCCCGCATCCAGGCCCCGCTCATCGCCGAGGCGGCCAACGGCCCGGTCACCTACGCCGCCGACGAGATTCTCCGCAAAAAAGGCACCGTCATCATCCCGGACGCCTACCTCAACGCCGGTGGCGTGACGGTCTCCTATTTCGAGTGGGTGAAAAACCTTGCCCGCATCCGCTTCGGCTACCTCGAGCGCCGCAACGAGGAGCGTCGGGGCCAGATAATCGTCGAGGCCCTCGAAAAGATGCTCAGCACCACCGTCCCACCTGAAATCCGCGACCAACTCACCACCGGCTCGGACGAACTCGCCCTCGTCCGCTCCGGCCTCGACGACACCATGCGCAACGCCTACAACAACATCCGCGACATCTTTAACGCCCGCGAAAACGTCGTCGACCTCCGCACCGCCGCCTTCGTCTGCGGCATCGAGCGCATCGCCAAGCGCTACGAAAGCATGGGCATTTGACCCGCGCTTGGCCAAGCGCTTGGCTCCCATCCTCGGTTCCCACTTTTCCTTTCCCGCGCAGCCGACTAGGCTGTCGCCGCTTTATGGGCTTGAATGTCTTCAACACCCTCTCCCGCTCGGTCGAACCGTTCGTACCGCTGGATCCCAATGGAAAAAAAGTCGGCCTCTACTGCTGCGGCCCGACCGTGCACGACTTCGCGCACATCGGCAACTTCCGCACGTTCGTCTTCGCCGATGTCGTCCGCCGATACCTAACCTTTCGCGGCTTCGACGTCCGACATGTGATGAACATCACCGACGTCGAGGACAAGATCATCCGCCGCGTCAACGAGTCCGGAAAGTCGCTCAGCGAATACACCGGCGAATTTGAAAAGGCGTTCTTTAACGATCTCGAGGCGCTTGGCTGCCTGATACCGGACGAGCGTCCACACGCGACCCTGTTCATCGGCCCGATTATCAATCTCATCAAGAAACTCGAAGAGAACGGCATCGCCTACCGCGCCGGGGACGGCTCGGTTTATTTCAGCATCGAGAAATACCGCGAAGCCGGCAACCGCTACGGCCAGTTGCTCAACCTCAACCTCGACGAGATGCGTCCGGGCGAACGCGTCAGCAGCGACGAGTACGAAAAAGAATCCGTCGCCGACTTTGCACTCTGGAAGGCGCGCGTGCCGGAGGATGGCGAGGTGTTCTGGAAAAGCCCTTGGGGTGAAGGGCGGCCGGGCTGGCACATCGAGTGCAGCGCCATGAGCATGGAATTGCTCGGGCCAAGTTTCGACCTGCACCTCGGCGGCGAAGACCTGGTGTTCCCCCATCACGAGGACGAGATTGCCCAGAGCGAAGGTGCCTGCGCGCAATGCGACGGACAGAAATTCGTCAAGTACTGGATGCACGGCGCGCACCTACTGGTCGAAGGCAAAAAGATGAGTAAGTCGCTCGGAAACTTTTTCACCCTCCGCGACCTGTTGGCCAAGGGCAGTGCCGGGTGCGAGGTGCGCTACCTGATGATCTCCGCCCACTACCGCGAGACGTTCAACTTCACCCTCGAGAACCTTGCCGGGGCCAAGACCGCGTTGGGCCGCATCGACGAATGCACGGCCAAGCTGCGCGAACTCGCGCTTGGCCAAGCGGCCGGGCCGGCTGCCGACTCGCCGCTCATCACCCGCTTCACCGAGGCGATGGACGACGACCTGAACGTCTCCGCCGCCTGGGCCGCTGCATTTGACTGGGTGCGCGACACCAACCGCAAACTCGCCGCCGAGGAACTGGACGCCGCTGCGGCCGCCACCGAGTTGGCCAACTGGGAACACATCAACACCGTGCTTGGCATCGAGACCGTCGAGGAGGAAGCGCCGGCCGAGATTCTCGCCCTGGCCGAGGAACGCCAGGCAGCCCGCAAGGCGAAAGACTTCGCGCGGTCGGACCAGATCCGCGACGAACTCGCCGCCCAAGGTTGGGTCATCGAAGACACCCCCAAGGGGCCAAGGATCAAGCGAGTTTAGCCAAGCGCACTCCAAAAGGGGGTCACCGCTTTTGGTTGTGTGAGTCGCTTTCGTACTTGCGCTTGGCCAAGTCGTCCGCCTCGGCGATGAACGACTCTGTCAGCGGCCACTCGCTACAGTCGTACCCCGCCAACATCGCGACCTCCCATGCGCGACGCTCCACCCCGGTAGCTTTGGCTTGCACGGAGCCTTGAATCAGCAGGCCGGATCGGTTTCTGCGCTGGGCCGCCCCTGCGATTTTCTGTCCGTTGAAAAGCAGGTCGCACTTTTCCGCGCCGACGAAGCATTGGCCCGGCCCGGCCATTCGAACTTCCGGGCAAAGCTCCGTCGCCACACCGCATACATCGAACGCCCGCCGCAACCAATCGTGGACGCAGCGATAACTCTCCCCAGCCTTGAGCTGCCACCACGGATGCGACGGCGGAAAAACCAAACTGTACGTCCACTCGTTTTCATCGTGGCAAACCAATCCCCCGGCGGTGGGACGGCGGACGAGCGGACGCAGCGAGGTCATCCCCGACACCTCGGCGTGGCGCTGAAAGTAACCGAAGGTGGCCGCCGCCCGGCTCCAAGCGTAAAACCGCAGTAGCGGTTGGCCAAGCGTGTTGACCTGCCGCAGCAGCAACTCGTCCGCAGCCATGTTCCAGGCCGGTGCCCCGGCGCCGGCGCGCCAGACCCGAAGCGCTTGTCCAAGCGCGGTCATTCGCGGTACTCGCCGTCCTTTTCCGAGGGGCAAAGCGGGGCGATCTCGCATTCGGCACACTCCGGCTTTCGTGCAGAGCAGCGGCGGCGACCGTGAAAAATCAGCCAATGGCTCAGCATTGTCCAATCGTCGCGCGGGACCAGTTTTTGCAGCGCGACCTCGACTTTTTCCGCCGTCTTTTCGACCGTCAAACCAAGCCGCCGGGCCAGCCGCCCGACGTGCGTGTCGACGACGATACCCTCGTTGACGTCGAACGCGTTGCCCAGCACCACGTTGGCCGTCTTGCGCCCCACCCCGGCGAGTGCGACGAGTTCCTCCATCGTCGCCGGCACCTCGCCAGCGTGCAACTCGACCAAGGCGCGGCAGCAATTCTGGATGCTCTTGGCCTTGTTGCGAAACAGGCCTATCCGCTTGATGTCCTCCTGCAACGCTTCCAGCGGCACGGCGGTGTAGTCGACCGCGCTCCGGTATTTCTTGAACAGGTCGGCGGTGACGATGTTGACCTGCTTGTCGGTGCATTGCGCGGAGAGGATCGTCGCGATCAGCAACTCAAGCGGGTTCCGATGATTGAGTTCACAATGCGCGTCGGGATACGTCGCCCGCAACCCGTCGATGATTTTCGAGGCCCGCTCGACCTTCGTCTTGTTCGATTCACGCGGCATGAAATTAGTTCAATCAAAAAAACAGTTCGTCTTTGTTGTTCGCCTTCTCCCTCTCCCCAACCCTCTCCCGCTTGGAGAGGGTGAGCTTGGCCAAGCGCGTGCGGTTTGATTCCTTCTCGAGAAGGTGGCCGTAGGCCGGATGAAGGTGAATCCTCCCGGCTGTTCTTTTTAACGCGCCATTGTTCGATCGCGGGATCATTAGTTTCGCGGAGGCACCGTTTGCGCGGGCGTTGCCGACTCCGGCTTGAACAGGGCCAAGCGCCTATCCACCGAGTCTAGCTGCCGCACGGCCTCGTCGATGACTGGCGCCACCTTCGGGCGCATCTGGCCCCGGCGCGGTTTGAACGACTCAACACGCTGCCGGGTCGTGATGTAACTCTGCAGGATGCGCCCGTACTCGTTGACGAACGGCAGCAGTTGCCGCGGCATCTTCACCCGGGCGATCAGCAGTTGATTGACCTTCTGCCCCAGGGTTTGCTGCTGCACGGCAAAGTCCCAGCCACGGATCGCCTGCTGTAGAGTGACCTCCGCCTCGAGCGGCGAGTCGGCGGCATTCAGGCGTACCTCGGCCGGCAGCTTGAGCAGGTTCTCGAGCTTCTCAACCGCCTCGCGCAGCGTCCAGTTTTGGTACTGGTTCTGGCCGGTCAACTGCACGATCGTCACCGCCCACCATTTCTCCACCACCAGCATATCGGCAAACAAGTCGCCATAAACCTTCAGGAAACCGGTCTGCCAGTTCATGTTGTCCGGCAGCAGGCGGATCATGTTTTGCAGGCGCACTCCCCCTCCCGAGAGTGCCAGCAGTCGATCCACCAGCAGGTGGGCGCAGGCCTGAAAATCCCGCCAGTTCTCACCGCGCAAATGCGCCGGTGCCGGCATCGCGATCTCGCTGAAGTCGAACGCACGACGCCCGCGCAATCGCGCCCGCACCCCGGCCAGCGTGTCGTGACGGCGCACATTTCTAACGACCTCCTCCATCGCCATCTCCCTCCCGCCCTGCTCTGGCTGACCAAGCGCCAGCACCAAATCCGGCTGCGCCATCAGCACCTGCGTGAAGCCGACCGTCAGCCACAGCGGAATTTCCGTGTCGCGCAATTGCGGCTTTTGGTTGGCCAGGTCAAGCAGCGTCACCTGCACCAGCGCACGGATGAACTTGTCCGGCTCGATCTCACTCGGCAGCGTCAACCCGTAAGTGAAACCGTTGCGGTGCCGCCCGGTCACCACCCGCACAGCGGCATCGAACGGCATCACCGGCTCGAGCCGCAGCTTCACCCGGCTGCCCGGCAGGGACGGCAACCCCAGTCGGCTGAGCATCGCACGGCGCACCCGCTCGGCAGCGACAACCACATGATCCGGGCCGATCAGGATGGTGTTGGCGTTCGCGTCGAGAATGCCGCCGCGGCGTTTCGGGGACATCGGCCCGTACGCCACGAACTGCCCCGACCGGCTGTTGGCACTCTTGTAACCGGCGCGCGGCTGCAACAAACGGTTAATGTCCGGCGGCAACCGCTTCGGTTCACCCACCCCTTGGCCAGATGGCTTGGGCCGCACCGTGCGCGGCGGCAGCACCGGCTCTGGCGGTTTGGGTTGAACCGGCTCCTCGCTGGGCTTGGGTGCTGACGTAATCGGCTCCACTTGGCCAAGCGCCCGCGGAACAAAGGCCAAGCCGATGGCAAGCAGGCAGGCCATTAGCCAAGTGCGATTATTTTTTGGACGACTTGCCGCTGCTCTTGGCTGTCTTGGATTTGCTGTCGGATTTCTTTTTTGAATCGCCCTTGGAGGATGAATCCGACTTTTTCTTGGACTCCGACTCCTTCTTGGCGCCGGCTTTGTAGCTTTCGCTTCGGTAGTCGGTCTCGTAGAAGCCGCTGCCCTTGAAGATGATTCCGGCACCGGTGCCGATGGCGCGGCGCACCTTGCCCTTGGCCCACCGTTTTTTGGGGCAGACCTCCTTCGGACAGGTCTCCAGCGCGTCGGCTGTGATGGATTGAAACAACTCAAACTCGTGGTCGCACTTTTCGCAAACGTACTCGTAGGTCGGCATAGATAATCGATTCCAATAAACCGCAGCGAGTAACCGCTCGCCCCCGCCGAAAGTCAAGACCGGGGCAGCCAGAGTCATTTCCGCTTGGCTTGAGGCGGCCGGGTTGGTTCCCTCCCGTGTATGGCCAGGGCCAAGCTTGCCAACATTGTCGCGCACTGCAACCGCACCCTCAAGCCGGAGTCGTTCGAGGATTGGCCGGGCGCATTGAACGGGTTGCAGGTGGAGAATCGCGGGAGCGTGTCGCGCATCGCCGCCGCGGTCGACGCCACGCGGGCCACGGTCAAGAAGGCGATCGACGCCGGGGCAGATTTGTTGATTGTCCACCACGGGCTTTTTTGGGGAACCACCCACCCGTGGACCGGCAACCGGTATCGCTTGTTGCGTCTGCTGCTTGACAACAACGTTGCCGTGTACAGTTCGCACCTGCCGCTGGACGCGCATCAGCGGCTCGGCAACAATGCGCGGCTTTGTCGCGCGCTTGGCATCAAGTCGCCCAAACCGTTTTTCGCCGAGCGCGGCCAAACGATCGGCCTGCGCGGTGTGCTTGACTTGACGCGCTCGCAGTTGGCCAAGCGCTTGGCCAAGGCCACCGGCACCGAACCAACGGTGTTGCCAGGCGGCGCGGCACGATGCCGAAAGATCGGCGTGGTCACCGGCGGCGCCGGCGCGGAGATGAAGACT
>NYYJ01000163.1 GCA_002686755.1 Verrucomicrobiales bacterium | reverse complement strand
TGGTCGGCACCCACGACAGTTTCAACAATATTGGCGATGGATTCGGTTTTCCCGTCCGCTACAAACTCGAGGCTTCGAACGACGCCAAGTTCGCCGGGGACACTGTCCTGATCGCCGACCGCACCGGCGTCGATCAAAGTAATCCGGGGATCGCCCCGCAACATTTCAAGGCCAACGGGGCCAAGCGTCGTTACGTCCGCCTGACCGCCACCAAGCTGGTCGAGCGCAGAGACGACTTCATTCTCGCTGTGGCGGAGCTGCAGGTGTGCGATGCCTCCGGCAACAACCTGGCAAGGGGCAAAACCGTCACCGCGCTCGACTCCATCGAGGCACCACCCCGCTGGCAACGAGTCAACCTCGTTGATGGACATTACATCGGCCAAACCGCCGACCCGGACTTGGCCAAGCGCTTGGCCAACACCGAGGCGGCACACGTTGAAATAATCGACTCCATCGTCAAGGGGGAGATTGCCGACAAACGCAGCCGGGCACAGGCCGCTCTGGCCAAAGCCGAGGCTGCGATGAAGGCGCTGCCCAAGCCCCAGCGCGTCTACGTTGGCAAGGTTCACACCGGCGGCGGCGCCTTTCGCGGAACTGGCCATGAAGGCGGCAAGCCACGCACCATCCGCGTGCTGCACCGGGGCGACATGAGCCAACCACGGGACGAAGTCGGCCCCGGTACGTTGCGCTTGGCCAAGCGCGACGGCGGGACGTTCGATCTCGCCGGGGAGCATACCGAGAGCGACCGGCGCGTCGCTCTCGCCCGCTGGCTCACAAAAACGGATAACCCGCTCACATGGCGTTCCATCGTCAACCGCGTCTGGCAGTACCACTTCGGCAACGGCATCGTGACGACCCCGAACGACTTCGGCCGCATGGGCGCCAAGCCGTCTCACCCGGAACTGCTCGACTGGCTGGCGGCGGAGTTCCGCGACAACGGCCAGTCGATCAAACAACTGCACCGCCTCATCCTCACCAGTGCCACCTACCGGCAGTCGTCCCGGTCAATCGCGGTGCATGAAACAGTTGACAGCCAGAACCGATTCCTCTGGCGGATGAATCGCCGCCAGCTTGAGGCCGAGGCCTTGCGCGACTCCGTGCTCGTTTTGTCCGGCAAAATGAACATCCAAATGTACGGCCCCGGCTTCCGCGACTTTGTCCTTGAGCACCCGGAGCATTCACCGCATTACGAGTATCAAAAGCACGACCCGGAAGACGTCACGATTCATCGGCGCTCCGTTTACCGTTTCCTGGTGCGCTCGCAGCAGCAGCCGTTCATGGCCACGCTCAACTGCGCCGACCCGTCGCAGCAGGTCGCCCGGCGCGACGACGCCATCACCGCCCTGCAGTCGCTCGCCCTGCTTAACAACAAACTGATGATCGCCATGGCACGGCACTTCGCGAGAGACCTTGAGCAGATAAACGGCGACCCGGCTGCCGCCGTTCACGAGGCGTTCTTCCGCGCCACCGGACGCGCGCCCACCCCGGAGGAGCGTTCCGATCTGGTCGCCCATTCAAAAAAACACGGCCTGGCAAGCACCTGCCGCCTGCTGTTCAATCTCAACGAATTTTCCTTTGTCGACTGATGCCATTCGCTGACTCACCCCAACCAAACCAAGCGCTTGGCCAAGCGCATAGCCGCCGTGAGTTTCTCTGGCACTCCGGCGGCGGCCTGGGCGGCATCGCGCTGGCCGGGATGCTTGGGCGCGACCGGTTGCTCGGCGACACGCGACCGGTTGGCCTGCACCACGCGCCCCGGGCCAAGCGGGTGGTGCAGTTGTTCATGGGCGGTGCGGCGAGCCACCTAGACCTGTTCGACCACAAACCGCTGTTGGCCAAGCGGCACGGCGAAAAATGGGATCCCGGCGAGACGGTCGAGCTGTTCCAGAGTTCCCCCGGCAACACTTTTCAATCGCCGTGGGGATGGGCACGGCATGGCCAGTGCGGCAAGCCGCTGACCTCGATCGTCTCGGAGCTGGGCCAATGCGTTGACGACATCGCGTTCATTCACAACGTGGTCGGTAAAACCGGTGTGCACAGCCAAGCCACCTACCTGCAGGCGACCGGCTTCCAGCGGCCCGGTTTTCCCGGCATGGGCGCGTGGGTGAGCTACGGCTTGGGCAGTCTGAACGATAACCTTCCTACCTTCGTCGTTCTTCCGGATCATCGCGGCTACGCCTCCAACGGCCCGAAGAACTGGAGTGCAGCCTTTCTCCCGGCGGCGCACCAGGGCACCACGCTTTTCCCCGGCCGGGCCAACCCGATCGCCGACCTTCACCCACCGGGGGGATCGTTCGTGAACCGGCGCAGCGAGGCCGACACGCAGTCGCTGCTGGCCAAGTTCAACCGCGCCCACGCCGAGGCACGCGAGGCCGACTCGCGGCTTGAGGCGCGGATCAAGTCGTACGAGCTCGCCGCACGCATGCAGCTCAGTGCGCCCGAGGCTCTCGACACCTCTGGAGAGCCGGCGCACATCAGGCAGCTATACGGTCTCGACCACAACGTCCAGACCTGGCCCAAGGAGATCAACGAGATCGAGGAGATCGACTACTTCTCCCGCAAATGCCTCGTCGCCCGCCGGCTGCTTGAGCGCGGCGTGCGGTTCGTCCAGATTTGGTCCGGCAACGACAACGGGTTCCCGCGCCGAAATTGGGATTCGCACGAGGACATCCAGCGCGATCACGGCCCGCTTGCGCGCGGCATGGCGCGTGGCACGGCGGCGCTGATCCTCGACCTGAAACAGCGCGGCATGCTCGACGACACGCTAATCCTGTGGACCACCGAGTTTGGCCGGATGCCGTGCGCCCAGGGCAGCAAGGGGCGCGATCACAACCCGTTCGTATTCACTAATTGGCTCGCCGGTGGTGGCATCCGCGGCGGGGTGACCCACGGCGAAAGCGACCAATGGGGCTTCCGACCGGCCGACCGGAACAACCCGACGAACTGCCACGACATCCACGCCACGATCCTGCATCAACTGGGCATCGACCACGAGCAGCTCACCGTGCGCCACGACGGTATTGACCGCAGACTGACGGATGTGCATGGTCAAGTCATCCACCCGATCTTAGCCTGAAGTAAAAAACATGAAAACTCCGCGCTCACAATCCGGATTCACATTGATTGAACTGCTTGTGGTAATTGCCATTATTGCGATACTTGCTGCTCTCCTCCTCCCCGCCCTGGCCAAAGCCAAGCAATCGGCCATCAAAACCCATTGCGCCAGCAATATGAAACAATGGGGTGTCGGCACAATGATGTATGGCGGTGACAATGACGATTTCTTTCCAGATAACACCATAAAAGGAAATAAACCTGGCTGGGCTGGGCAACACACAAGTTGGGTGAGCGAAACCACAGCCAGATTTTGGGAGAAATACATAATGCCACAGAAATTTGATTCAACAAAAAGAAAGAAGGATCGTGGTCATGTGATTTTTTGTCCTTCAGATGAATGGCACCGCGAAGCGGATCTGTGGCGAAACAACGCCAATCAATATCCCATACTAACTGGTTACTTCTGGCTGCCTCATCGTGATCTCGGTTCATGGGGATATAATGTCAACGGCCTGGAAGCCAAGGCAAACAAGGGCACTGCAGGCTGGCATTCCCGCAAGAAAATAAACCAACCTGTTTCCCCCGGAACACCTTCACAAATTCCAACCCTGATTGACCGGATACAAGGCTTTGGATCGTTTGGCGGCGGCAAATTGAGAATGAGCAATTGGTATACTGATTCCGGAGGAAAGAGCATTCCAACGGCCAATCACCCAACCGGCCCGAAAGGCGAACCTCCCGGAGGCAACTTCCTCATGACCGATGGACATGTTGAATGGTTTAAATTGAACCAGATCGAAGTCGGCTCCAATGGGGGCAGTTGGCAGTGCATTTACAAGATACCGGTGGAATAGGCCAAAGATGATTCGCTGCGCCCTCTCCTTCGCTGCGGTTCTTACACTTGGCCAAGCGCAGTTGGCCGCAGAACTCCGCTTGGCAAAGGACTGCACCGTCCACTTCACAACTCAAGAGCAAGGCAAATCTTGGCTGGCCAAGCGGGATGTTTACATCGAGGGCTTAAGCCCGTTTGAGCGTGCGGCCAAGATTAAGCGGGCCGGGCCGGTCTCGACCGGGGAGTTTGTCGAGTTTATCCAGGGCCAAGCGCTGGAATGGAATGCCGAGGAGAAGGCAACCGTTCGCAAAGTGATCGCCTTGGCCAAGCCGAAGCTGGCCAAGTTTGCCAAGCACCTCCCCGAGCGCATCACCCTCATCAAGACCACCGGCAACGACGAAGGCGGAGCCCCGTACACCCGCGGCACAAGCATCATTTTACCCCAGCGCAGGGCCGGCCAATCCGCCAAGGGACTCGAGCGGTTGTTTTACCATGAACTGTTTCACATCATCTCGCGCGGCAACTCCACTTTGCGCGATGCGCTTTACGGGATCATCGGCTACGAGAAATGCGGCGTGGTGTCGCTGCCCGGCGACATGATGCCGCGCCGCATCAGCAATCCCGACGCGCCGGTGGTGGAACATTGCATCCGGGTTTCGAAGGAGGGCGAGCCGCACTGGGTCGCCCCGGTGCTGTTCTCGCGCACGCCGACGTACGACCCCGAGACCGGCGGCACATTTTTTCGTTACCTCGAGTTTCGACTGATGGCAATCGATCGGGAAAGCGCCAAGCCGATCTTAAAAACCGGCAAGCCGCTCCTGTTCAAGCCGGATGCCGTGGACGGGTTTTACGAGCAGATTGGCCGCAACACCGGCTACATCATCCACCCCGAGGAAACGCTCGCGAACAATTTCGTCCACCTGATGATGGGAAAACAGGGCCTCAAAAACCCGGAGATCCCGGCACAGATTGAGAAACTGCTGCTTGCCGAGTAGTGCTCACCGCTCGGGATTGTACCAGTATGCGCAGTTGTCCCGGTTCTTCAGGGCCTCCCCGAATGTCGCAATGGCCTCAAGACCGTGCAGGAGGTTTTGCCTTGAGAACAGTGCCCGGACTTTTCGGCCGGAACTGATTACCGGCTCGTTCAGGATGATCATCCGCTTGGCCAAGAGGCGGCCGAGGCGGTTGAGCCGGATACAGTATTCGACCTCCTCGGCGGCGAACCAGTCCTGACTGAACCCGCCCAACTCGTGAAAGGCGGAGGCGCGGCAAAACAGAAACGAGCCTGCGGCCCAGCGTAGGATGCGGCCGGCTGTGTTCCAGAGGATCACCGTCTGGCGCGCTAGCCACGGGCCACTGTCGAACACCACCGGGCAACCACCGCCAAGGCAGTCATCCCGCGCCATCGCCCGCATCATTTCACGGAAGAGCATCGGCGAGACCCGCGTGTCGGCATCGACGAACCCCAGCCACTCCCCCTTGGCCGCTCGGCCGGCGGCGTTGCGCGAGGCGGCGATCTGGTTGAACGGCTCGAAAACGACCTGCGCCCCGTTGGCCTTGGCCACCGAGGCGGTTGCGTCGGTCGAGTTGTTGTCGCAAACAACGATCTCGCTGCCCCACCCCGCCTGGCCAAGCGCGGCGCGGGCCTCGTGGGCCGCCCGGAGTGTGTCGGGCAGGTAGTGGGCCTCGTTGAAGGCCGGGATGACGATGGAGACGCGCACCGGGTCAAGCGTATCGCGACGTTCGCGGCGGTTCAATTTTTTCGGCTTTTTGCTGGCCATTCGCTGCCAAGCGCCTACAGTTCGTGGCGATGTCTTACCAGCAAAACATTTCAGGGAGAACCTTGGCCAAGTCTGTGACGGCGGCCGGATTTTTTTTCATCGCACTCATCGGCGGCTTGGCGGACAAGCCGAACTGGATCTGGGGAGCCGGCAAGGCGAACGAGAACGAGACGGTCTTTTTCCGGAAGGTGATCCGCCTGAACAAGCCGGTGAAGTCAGCCAAGCTGACAATGTCGTGCGACAACGGCTTCGAGGCATTCATCAACGGCAAAAAGGTGCTGGCCGGAGGCGACTGGAACGCCGCACGCACGGCGGACGTGAAGAAGCACCTGACCGTCGGCCGGAACATCATCGCGGTGCGCGGCTGGAACGATGGCAGTGTTGCTGGCCTGGTGGGACAGCTCGACATCGCCTCCAACACCTCACGCCACAAGCTCATCAACACAGACGCCTCGTGGCGCGCGAGCCGCTCCAAGGCGGATGGCTGGGAGTCGCTTGGCTTCGACGCCAGAAACTGGACCGCACCCCGCGTCACCGGAACGCTTGGGGACGGGCCGTGGGGCAACGTGTTCGCCCAGGCCGGCAAGGGCAGCGGCTCGGTACCCGGCGTGTTGAATCCCGAACAGCTCCAATTGGCCAAGGGCTTCAAGGCGGAACTGCTGCACATCGTGCCGAAGGGTGATCAGGGCTCGTGGGGGGCGATGACCGAGGACCACAAGGGCCGGCTGATAGCCTCCGACCAATACGGCCATCTTTACCGCATCACGCCGCCAAAACTGGGGGAGAATGCCTCGAAGATTTACATCGAAAAAATCGACGCGCCGATCGGCCACGCGCAAGGGTTGCTCTGGGCGTTTGACAGCCTGTACGTCGTGGTGAACGGCGGCGGCATCGCCGGGCACGGCAGCGGGCTATACCGGGTGACCGACACCGATGGCGACGACCAACTCGACAAGGTCGAGACGCTGCAAAAAATCAACGGCGGCGGCGAGCACGGCCCTCACGATGTCATCCTGACGCCGGACGGCAAAAACCTCTTGCTCATCGCCGGCAACCACACGCGGCTGCCCACACTCAAGATCAAGCGCAATCCCTCCGCGTTCGAGGAGGACTTGCTGCTGCCGCGCCAGCCGGATGCCCGGGGACACGCACGCAACATCCGCGCGCCGGGCGGCTGGATCTGCCAGGTCACCCCGGACGGCAAGCAATGGGACCTCATCTCCAGTGGCTACCGCAACCCGTACGGCCTTGCACTCAACCGGGACGGGGAATTGTTCACCTTCGACGCCGACATGGAGTGGGACTACGGCACGCCGTGGTACCGCCCGACCCGCGTCAACCACGTCGTCAGCGGCAGCGAATACGGCTGGCGCACCGGCACCGGCAAATGGCCGGCCCATTACCCGGACAGTCTGCCGGCGGCGATCGACATCGGCCCCGGCTGTCCCACCGGCACAAAGTTTGGCACCGGCGCAGCATTCCCGAAGCGGTATCAGGAGGCGCTCTACATACTCGACTGGACCTTTGGCACCATTTACGCCATCCACCTGACGCCCGACGGCGCCTCGTACACCGGTACGCGGGAAACCTTTGTCGCCGGGAAGCCGTTGCCGGTGACCGACCTCGTATTCCACAGCGACGGCTCGATGTATTTCACCATCGGCGGACGCCGCACACAGTCCGCCCTGTACCGTGTGACGTGGGACGGCTCGATCACCGACGAGCGCACACAGACGCGAGCCGAGCAGGAGGCGGCCAAGTTGCGATCACTCCGCAAACGGCTCGAGGCGTTCCATGGCCGGCGTGACGCCCAAGCGGTCGAGATGGCATTCGAGCATCTTGGCCACGGCGATCGGTTCATCCGGTACGCGGCGCGGATCGCCGTTGAGAACCAACCGGTCAGCGAGTGGGAATCGAAGTGGCTCGACGCCAAGAATCCCGACACGGTTATCACCGGTGCCGTCGCGTTGGCGCGGACCGGCCAAGCCGCCTCGCGAGACGCCCTATTGAACAAGCTGCTGTCCCTCCGCTTGGCCAAGCTGAGTGAACGGCAGCAACTCGAGCTTTGCCGCGCCTACGCGCTGGTGTTCATCCGCATGGGCGAGCCCGGAGACAGCGCCTTGGCCAAGCGCCTGGTGGCGTCGCTGGATAGCGTCTACCCGGCCAGGAACGCCAACTTGAACCGGGAATTGTCGCAATTGCTTGTCTTCCTCAAGGCGCCGTCGGTCATCGGCAAAACGCTGGCCCTGATGGACACCAAGTCGGACTCACGGATGGTGGTCGACCGGGAGGCGCTCGACCGCAACGACGGATACGGCGGCACCATCAAGAAGGTGCTGGCCAACACGCCCGAGATTCAAAATCTGCATTACGCCATGACCCTGCGCAACCTGCGCTACGGCTGGAAAGAGGATCAGCGCAGGAAATATTTTGAGTGGTACAAACAAGCCGCAACCAAGAGCGGCGGCGTCAGCTACGGCGGGTTCCTGAAGAATTTCCAGAAGGACGCGCTGGCCAACGCCCCCGCCAAGGAGCGCCCCACGCTGGAGAAACTGGTGGGCGACGCCTCGCTGGCCTACAAGCCGGCCAAGCCGCCTGCCCCCAAGGGCCCCGGACAACTTTGGGAACTGGAAGCCACCGCCAAGCTGATCGACAGCAGCATGAAGGGCCGGAACTTTGAGAACGGCAGGCGCAGCTATGCCGCCGCGCTGTGCGCCTCTTGCCATCGGTTTGACGGCCAGGGCGGCGCCACCGGGCCGGATCTCACCTCCGCCTCGGCTCGATTCAGCACGCACGACTTGCTCGACTCGATCATCAATCCAAACAAGGTCGTCTCTGACCAATACGCAGCGTCGATCGTCACCAAGGCCAACGGAGATGTCGTGAACGGCCGGGTTTTGTACGAGGAAAACGGTGCGTTGCACATCTCCATAAACCCGCTTGATCCCGATCAGGTCACTATCATTAAGCAGTCGGAAGTCGAAAGCGTGAAGCCCTCCCCGGTCTCACCCATGCCCCCGGCGTTGATCAACATCCTGAACCGGGACGAACTACTCGACCTGTTCGCCTACATCAAGTCAGGCGGCAACCGGGCCCACGCGGTGTTCTCCAAATAGGGAACAGCAGACTCCCCGTGTTTTACCTGCCGTCTGGCGCGGGATCGACTGCCAGGCGGCGGGCTATGAATTGGCGGACCTTGGGGATTTGACACTGGGCCAGCAGCTGGACAGCCTCGGCGCGGTCTGCCCCCACGGCCGGGTTGATTCCGTACCAGATCATGAGCGGCAACACCGGATCGTCCGCGAAAACGCGGTGCGACACCATCGGCTTGGCCAAGGCCCAGCGCTTGGCCAAGGGTAGCAGGCGGAGCGTCGAGGCAAGGTGCAATTGGACCAGGCCGGCGAGGTCAGACCCGGCCATCTCCACAAACCGGCCAAGCGCCGGCTCCGACACCCGGCCGTCATCCGTCAGCAGCTTGATCGCCCAGACACGGACAGGCTCGCTCTCGTCATGGGTCTGCTCAAGCAACCATGCCTCCTCCAGGCCGCCGGTGATGTAAAGTGCCCACAGGGCGCGAAGCCGGTGCGGGACGGATTCGCTCCCGGAGTAAAGTTCAAACAGATCTTTCCGCGCTTGGCCAAGTGCCACCCCGGCGGCGGCACGTTCCTGCAGCACCCGCCGCGCCATGCGCGCGTGCCACTCATTGGGATGGGTCTGCAGCTTGGCCAGCTCGAGGCTGCTCCGCTTGGCCAAGTCCCCTGTCAGTGGCTTGGGTTTGCCGTGGGTGATCTTAAAGATGCGGCCGCTGGTGCGGTGGATGCCGTCGCTCTCGTGACATTCCCCGATGTCCGACCAGTCCAGCACGAACACGCCCCCGTCCGGCCCGTAACCGAGATCGATACCGCGGAACCACAGGTCGCGGGTTCGCATCAAGTCGTTGGCATGCCGGCCCACGTAGCCGGCACCCTGCCGGCTTAGGGTGTCGCGGTTGATCCGGCGGCCGTGCAGGTTCAGCGTGAAAACCTGGCCACGGTATTCCTCAGGCCAGTTGTCCGCGCCGTAGATCATCATCCCGCAATGCGCGTGACCGCCCCCGGCCGCATCGGTCGGCGAGGTCATGCCCTTCTTTTTCAGGTCGGCCCAATGCTCGTTGCCCTGGTCCCAATGGAAGTGATCGCCAGTTTGTGGGATCAGTTCGTATAAAAATTTGTCAAAGTGATTACCGTACATGCGCCGATATCGAGCCCCCGGCAAAGCATGCCAAAGATGCCCAATAACTGAATTAATAAAAAAGAGTTGCCCGTGCTCGTCCCAGTCATGCCCCCACGAGTTCGTCGTGCCGTGACAGACAACATCAAATCGCCGCGTCAATGGATGGTAGCGAAAGAGGCTGCAGTTGATCCGCGTGCGTTGCTCCCGGGGCGTGCCCGGGACGCCGACCTCCGAGCTGGCCAGGATGCCGTGCCGCCCGTACAGCCAGCCGTCCGGCCCCCACTTCAGCCCGTTGACTATGTTGTGGCGGACGCGGTCGTTGTCAAAGCCGTCGAGCACCACCTCCGGCGCGGCGTCCGGCACGTCGTCGCCATCGCGATCCGGGATGAATAGGATATTGGGGGCGCAGGCAGCCCAGACCCCGCCGAATCCGATCGCGATCGATGAGAGCTGCGACGCCTGGTCCCAGAATACCGTTCGCTTGTCAAAGACTCCGTCGTTGTCGGAGTCCTCAAAAATCAGGATGCGATCCTTGAGGCGCAGGTCGAAATTCACCCGGCTCTCGGCATAGGTATAGCACTCGGCTACCCACAAACGGCCGCGACTGTCCCAGGCCATGGCAATCGGCTGCCGGACGTCCGGCTCGGAGGCGCTGAGTTGCACCCTTAACCCCTCGGGCAGCGAGATGCCCTTCACGACATCGACCGGCTTGGTCAACGGCGTGGTGATCTCCTGTGTATTGACGAGTTGCTGGTCTGCTGCATTTAGCAACACGGAGCCAAGTAGACATAGAGTGAATAGCGTCAGGGATTTCACTGATTTGGTCTGGGCGATATAACAAATCAACGCTTAACAAGACAACGATCTTTCTACATGCTCACGAGACTCGTTGAAATGTGCAACCAGCCGGAATCGTTTTGCGATTCAGTGCCGGACCCGATAGAACATCGCCCTCGAATCCGGAGTCACAGCGTAGGGTGAACCGGCACCGGCAACGTTGTTCCAGGGCCCGGTGACCTTTGCGGCCTGCTGCAAAATGCCCGGCTCAGCCCAGGAAACAATCATGTTACCATCCTCCATCGAAACACTCATCGTGGCGGGTTTGACCTCGGCGATTGCATCTGACGGGATGTAGGCAGTAATCGCCCGATCGTCATCGTCATTGATCAGGAATTTCATCCCGACAGGAGCCACATTCAACCATTCCAGACTGGAAGCTGATCCGCCGCTCGCGGTCAACGAAGAACTCCCTCCCAAAAAGTCATAATAGAGCAGCGTGAATGGATAAAGGCCGGGTTTTTCAACGACAAAATTGTATTGCGAGGGCTTTGCATCTTCTGCGCCGGGGATGACCGATTCGTCCGGAAACAACTCCTCTGCATCTTCCCCAAATCCAATGTGTAGGGAGTGGATCGGGGTGGTTGTAATTTGCATTTGGTAATAACCCTTCTTTAGATCGAGATAGGTAGTCGCTTCCAGACCGAAATGAATGACAGGAAAGTCCTCACCCTCAAGGATCAGGGATTCAGTACCGTTGATTCCAGGGAAGAGCTTTTCCCCTGCCTTGTTTCCAATCGTTCCTCCATCCCGTTGGTAGTTAATCTGGTCCCGTTCTAAATAATAGCCCTTGGTGTTGAAGAGTGTCCTATCGGAGTGATCGTTATAATCTGCTTCCCAGATCCACCATAGATCTTCAATTTCGCCCATGACCTCCTTGTCTGGATCAAGCGGATCAATAGCAGCCAACCGAATGGCAAATCCACGTTCCTGTTTTCCCAAGTCAGCTAACGTAATGACTGAATCAACTGGAAGGGGGTCATACTGCGCCCATTCCATGACGGTGAAATTCCATGACTTGGTGTATTGCTTGTGCGCATCACTGTCATCGGCGAACTCCACTTTGACGGTGTGTTCGGAAAATTCCTCAAACGCGCCGATGGTATCATGAACGATTAATGTCCTATCCCCGTCCTGCTGAATTTCCGTGGCAACTTTTTTGCCGTCCAGAAACAGCTCCACCGAACTCGAATCCACCTTGTGGACATCATGTTCGATGACCACATTCAGAGGGCTGTTCGGGTGAGCTTCAGGTTCATTTTCCCTCGGGAAAACACGAAGGATGCTTAACCCCT
>NYYJ01000162.1 GCA_002686755.1 Verrucomicrobiales bacterium | reverse complement strand
TGCAAATTTGATTGTTGCGGGATTTGATTGTGAGGAAAAAAAAATAATTCATTAAAAAAAAATTGTTTTGGATGAAATCAGGAAAACGTTCTCTGCTCTTTATGATATTATGGAATGCAATAGTTTTACGGGTAGCCAAGGCGTGGTGTTGATGGTTTTAAGGTGAAGAATGACTTCTGTGAGTGTTTGCAAAAACAGACGATTGAGTGGTTTTCGGATTTCCGTAAGGCTCGTTTTTGTTATAACTGTATGCCTCATAGATCTACGAGGGCACGAAGTTCACGAAGGATAAACCGACTGTTTTTTAGAGCCTTTCGTGTTCTTCTTTTCTTCGTGGTGACTCTGAACACCACAAGCGCTTGGCCAAGCGCTGAGTGTCAGTCAGCGGTGATGACCTGAGTGCCTGCTTGTTTCAGTTCGGCGACGAGGTCGGTCGAGGCTTGAGCGTCGGTGACGATGGTGTCGATTGCGTCGAGTCCGCAGAGGGGGGAGACGGAGCGTCGGTTGAACTTGGTGTGGTCGAGGCAGAAGATGATCCGCTGGGCCGACTCGAGCATGGCGCGTTGGATGTCGATGAGGAGCGCGTGGGAGTTGGTAATGCCGTCCATTGTGATCCCGCCTCCGCTCATGATCGCGACGTCCGCATGCATCTTCGAGAGGGACTCCACGGCGAGTGGGCCGACCAGCACACCGAGTCTCGGATAAATCACGCCTCCTGTCACCAGCACCTCAACGCTGTTGTCGGAGCCAAAGTGGTTCGCGACTGGAAGTGAGTTGGTAATAATGTGGGATACCTTCCCACCCAGATGCTTGGCTACATGGTAGGCGGTGGTGCCGGCGTCGATTATCACGCCTTCGTTGGGCCGGATCAGTTCGGCGACCGCTTGTCCAATAGCCTCTTTTTCATCCAGTTGATGCGTGTCGCGGGCAGTGAAAATAAACTCGTCCGACTTTGGCGCCACCAGTCGCGCCCCGCCGTGGGTGCGCCGGATGGTGCCCTTGGCTTCAAGCAGCGTGAGGTCGCGTCGAACTGTGGAGACGGAGACATCGACCTTCTCTGACAGTTCCTCAAGGGAGGCGAACTCCACTTTTTGGAGGTGCTGTTCGATCAATAATTGGCGTTCTTCTGCCTGCACAGGCGCGATAATTGGAAGATATTGAGATTATTTGCAAGTTTTTTGTTGACAATCTTTCAAATTAGGCCATTTTCACCGCCGAGGAGCGATTTTATGGCTGTTCAGGCGAATCCAGTTCATCGAGCCGTGGTCGAGCATTTGGTTCGACAGGCGGTGTATCTGCGGATGGGCAAGCCGGTGCCAAGCGCCGGGAGTGCGCCCAATCCGTTGGTGGTGAACGTCAGCGCGCGGCATTGTCACCTGACGCAGGAGGCGGTGGAGGCGTTGTTTGGCAAGGGGCATCAGTTGACGCCGATGAAATGGCTGTATCAGGAGGGACAGTTTGCGGCTGAGGAGACGGTGACGCTGGTCGGGCCGCGTAGCCGGGTGATCTCGAATCTGCGCATCCTCGGGCCGTGCCGTACGCTGAACCAGGTGGAACTGGCGTACACCGACGCGATCGCGCTGGGTTTCGATATCCCGCTGCGGCAGTCGGGGAAGATCGACGGCACGCTGGGCGGGATGCTGATGGGGCCACAAGGTTTTTTTGAGATGGAGGAAGGCATCATCCGCGCCGAGCGCCACGTGCACATGCACCCGGAGGACGCGGCGCATTACGGTGTCGAGGCTGGCGGCCGGATGAAGCTGAGGATCGGCGGGCCGTGCGCGGTGACGTACGACGAGATGCTGGTGCGCGTGGACGACAGTTTCAAGCTGGAGGTGCACATCGACACCGACGAGGGCAACGCGGTGAACCTGCAACCGGACACGCCGTGCGAGTTGCTGAACTAATTTTTTTAACCCAAGACATATTATGAGCGAAGCATTAGGAATGATCGAGACCAAGGGGTACGTTGGCAGTGTTGAGGCCAGCGACGCCATGGTCAAGGCGGCCAACGTGAACCTGGTGAAGACGGTGCCGATCGGCGGCGGCTTTATCACCGTGTTGGCCAAGGGAGACGTCGGCAGCATCAAGGCCGCCGTGGACGCCGGCACCAACGCCGCGGCCCGGGTTGGCGAACTGGTCAGCTCGCACGTCATCGCCCGTCCGCATGAGGACCTGTTGAAGGCGTTCAACAACCCGCCGGGCAAGGCAAACAAGTAACCCCTGAACGAGAAAAACATCATGGCTGAACAAGCAATAGGAATGATTGAGTGCAAGGGCTTCTGTGCGTTGATGGAAGCCAGCGACGCCGCGTTGAAGGCGGCCAACGTCACCATGACCGGCTGGGACAAGGTCGGCAGCGGCTTTGTGACCGGCTTTTACCGGGGCGACGTGGCCGCGGTGAAGGCCGCGACCGATGCCGGGGCCGCCGCCGCCGCCGATGTCGGCGAGGTGATCAGCGTGCAGGTGATCCCCCGGCCGCACGAGGATTTGAAGGGCCTGGGCGAGTGGCTGCAGTGAGCCGCCGCCTGGCCAAGCGCCTGGCCAAGCGCCTGGCTGATATCGCGTGAAGATACTCGTCGCCAACCTGGGGTCGACCTCGATGAAATACCGCCTGTTTGATTTTTCAGGCGGCGACGGCGAGTTGTTGACGCGCGGTGGCCTGGAGCGGGTGGACGACCACGCCGGGGCGATCGGGCAGGTGCTCGACGAGCTTCGTTCGGGCGACTGGATCGCCTCCGAGGCCGATCTGGCGGCGGTGGGGTTCAAGACGATCATGGCCGAGGGCCGAACTGGCTGCCTTGAGTTGACGGCGGAGGTCGTGAACGCGATGGAGGCGTGCAACCATATCGCCCCGGCGCACAACCCGCCGTACATCCGGGGCATCCGGCTGTTCGCCGAGAGGATGCCAGGCGTGCCGCTGGTGGGGCTGTTCGAGACGGCGTTTTATCAATGGGCGCCGGAGGCGTCGGCGCGGTACGCGGTGCCGCCAAGCTGGCACGACGCGGGTGTCCGTCGCTGGGGCTTCCACGGCGCGAGCCACAAGTTTATCGCGGAACGCTCGGCGGAACGGCTTGGCCGCGACGACGTGGCCAACCGCGCCCGCAACCTGTATGTCGATGACGCCGGTTCGCCGGTGGACGGCCCGCCGCTGCGGGTGGTGTCGTGCCATCTCGGTGGCAGCTCGTCGGTCAGCGGCATTCTCAACGGGGCGGCGATCGGCAACAGCATGGGGCTGAGCCCGCAGTCCGGTCTGCCGAACAACAACCGCGTGGGCGACCTCGACTCGATGGCGGTGCTGCACATGATGCGGCGCGACGGCCTGTCGATCGATGACGCTGAGAACGCACTCTGCAACGAAAGCGGCCTGAAGGGGTTGAGTGGCGGCCACAATGACATTCGCGACATTATCGCGGCGGCCGATTCCGGAGACGCGCAGGCCAGGCTCGCGCTTGACGTGTTCGTGCAGTCGGCGCGGCATTGGCTGGGCGCTTATTTCGCGCAGCTAAACGGGCTTGACGCGCTCGTGTTCACGGCCGGCATCGGCGAGAACCGCGCCTGCATCCGCGCCGCGATCTGCGCTGATCTCGACCAGCTTGGCATCCGGCTGGACGCCGAAAAAAACGAGGCGGCACCGACCGGCGAAGCGGTCATCAGCACGGACGATTCACCGGTCAAGGTCATGATCATTCCCACCAACGAGGAACTGGTCGTGGCGCGCGAGGTGAAACGTTACCTCGACCACAGGCGAAACTGATTTTTTTACCGTACAAAAACCAAAACAAAAACTGATATGTCACAACCAGCAATAGGATTGATAGAGACCCGGGGCCTCGTGTCCCTGGTCGAGGGAACCGACGCGATGCTCAAGGCGGCCAACGTGGAGTTGTCCGGCCCAATGCAGCAGGTAGGCAGCGCACTCGTGAGCGCCTGCGTCACTGGCGATGTCGCCGCGGTCAAGGCGGCCACCGACGCCGGGGCAGAGGCCATCAAGGCCATCGGCGGCGAACTGGCCAGCGTGCATGTGATCGCCCGTCCGCACAGCGACGTCGACAACGTGCTGCCCAAACCGGCCAAGAAATAGGGAGGCACCGGCATGTTCCTTGCCCGAGTAGAGGGGTCGGTGGTGGCGACTAAGAAGGACGCCGGCATGAGCGGTCGCAAGCTGCTGCTCATGCGGCCCCAGTTGGTCGACGAAAACGATCCGGCCCAGTTTCGCCCCGGCAAAAACACGATCGTCGCGGTCGACTCGGTCGGTGCCGGTGAGGGGGAACTGGTGATGTTCACCCAGGGCAGCTCCGCCCGGTTGGCACCCAACATGAAGAGTGCCCCGGTGGATGCGGTGGTGGTCGGCATCGTCGATTCCGTCGACGCGCTTGGCCAGGTGATCTACGACGCGAAGAACGAAAGTGGCGGTTGACCGCGCTTGGCCAAGCGGAATCACGAACCGTTAAAACGAGAAAGACGACATGGCAAACGCAGTGAATGAAGCCTTGATCCGCGACGTGATCGAGGACGTGCTTGGCCGCTTGGGCGGCGGCACGCCGGTTGTCACCCAGTCGCCCTTGGCCAAGCCGGCCGGGGATGACGCCTCCTGCTCGTGTAAGGCCAAGGGCGCGCAGTCGGGCCGGGAGTTCGGCGTGTTCCAGACCGCCGACGAGGCGTGCGACGCTGCAGCCGGGGCGTTTCGCCAACTGCGGGAGCAGGGCGTGGAGGCCCGCCGACGGGTCATCGAGATCGTCAAGGGCCTGTGCGAGGACAACGCCGAGGAGTGGGGCCGGATCGAGCTTGAGGAAACCAAGATCGGCCGGCTCGACCACAAGATTGAAAAGCTACAGATCATCCGCGGCGTGCCGGGTGTCGAGTGGCTGCACCCGGAAGGGCGCAGCGGCGATCACGGCATCACGCTGGAGGAATTCACGCCGTTCGGCGTCGTCGGCGCGGTGACGCCGTCGACCCACTCGATCCCGACGCTGGCCGGCAACATCGTCAACATCGTCGCCGCCGGCAACGCGGTGGTGTTCAACGCCCACCCGGCGGCGAGCCGCTGCGCCGCGATGGCGGTACGCAAATTCAACGAGGCGATCCATCGCGCCACCGGCATCGGCAACATCGCCTGCATAATCGAGCAGCCGACGCTTGAGTCGTTTGGCCAAATGTGCGCGAACGAGAACGTGCGCCTGCTGTGCGTGACTGGCGGGCCGGGCGTGGTGGCCGCCGCGATGCAGACCGGCAAGCGTGCCATCTGCGCCGGGCCGGGCAACCCGCCGGTGCTCGTCGACGAAACTGCCGACATCGACCGCGCTGCCCGCTGCGTGGTGCAGGGTGCCTCGTACGACAACAACCTGCTTTGCATCGGCGAAAAACAGGTGTTCGTGCTGGACCGTGTCGCGGATGCGTTCATGTCCGCGATGGAACGCCACGCTGCAGTTCGGCTGAATGGCTCGCAGCTCGATGCGCTGACGCAGGCCGCGTTTGTCTTTCCGGAAGGGCAGGGCGCCGGCTGTGGGCATGCCGCGACCAACAAGGATTTCATCGGCAAGGACGTTCCCGTGCTGGCGCAGGCCGCCGAGGTTAACGCCCCGGCCGGGACGCAACTGCTCTTCGCCGAGACGAGCGCCGATCACCTCTTTGTCGAGGAGGAGCAAATGATGCCGATGCTGCCGATCATCCGCGTGGGCAGCGTCGAGGAAGGCATCGAGGCCGCCAGGAAATCCGAGCACAATTACCGGCATACCGCCATCATCCATTCGCACGACGTCAACCACATGACCGCCATGGGGCGAGCACTCGACACGACGTTGTTTGTGAAAAACGGGCCGAGCATGGCCGGGCTGGGCTTGGGCGGGGAGGGGTATTTGAGCTTTTCCATCGCCACACCAACCGGCGAGGGCGTGACCAACCCGCGCACTTTCACCCGTGTGCGCCGCTGCGTGATGGTGGACAACCTGAGGATTTACTGAGCATGCGCCTGGCACGAGTCGAGGGCAACGTGGTTGCCACCCGCAAGCATCCCAGCCTGGACGGCTGGCGGCTTGTCGTGTGTCAGCCAATCAATCTCGAGGGCGAGAACGACGGCACGCCGATCATCGCCATCGACCCGCACGGCGCCGGCATGCACCAGCGCGTGATCGTGTCGTCTGACGGTTTGGCCGCGCGCCGCACGGTCGGCGACGATCACAGCCCGGTGCGCATGATGATTACCGGCATCATCGACAAGACGCAGGAGGAGGGGGCCGCATGAGGCTGGGCAAGGTCATCGGGCGGGTGACGCTGAGCCAGACGATCCCGTCGTTCGAGGGCGGCCGATGGCTTGTGGTCAACCCCTACACCAGCGACGACTTCCAGAGCGGTGCCACGCCGCCGGAAGGCCTGAGCGCCGAGCCGAGTCTGGTCGTGTTCGATGCGCTGGGCGGCGATGTTGGCCAGACGATCGGCTTCATCGAGGGCCGCGAAGCCGCTGCGCCGTTTACGGAACCAACGCCGGTTGACGCCATCAACGCCGCGCTGGTTGACACGGTGTATCACAAGCCGATGAAATGATTTTTGCTGAATGAAAAAAGTTTACAGCGCGAGGGACATTGACGACTTGCACCGCGGAGGGGGCATGGGGAGCATCCCGGCTGGCGCCATACTGACGCCGTCGGCCCGCGACCGGATGAAGGAATTGGGTGTGGCCAAGCACAACGGAAACCCGACCAGGGGCGGAACCAGCGACGACGGCATCGATGCGTCCGTCCGCGCCAGCAGCCCGAAAGCCGACCTTGAACGGCTGTTCAACAGCCCCGCCGTGCACGCGCTCAAGGAGCAGATTTGCGAGATTGGCCGACGGCTCTGGCAGCGTGCCTACGTCGACGGCAACGGCGGCAACCTCTCGATCCGCCTGACCGAGGACGTGGTGCTATGTACGCCGACGCTGGTGTCCAAGGGCTTCATGAAGCCGGAGGATCTCTGTCTCGTCGACCTCGACGGCAACCAGCTTGCCGGCGTGAAGAAACGGACCAGCGAAATCCTGATGCATCTGCAGATCATGAAGGCGCAGCCGAAGGCCCGCGCCGTCTCGCACGCGCACCCGCCATACGCCACCGGCTTCGCCGTGGCCGGCGTGCAGCCGCCGACCTGCATGATCCCGGAGATCGAGGTGTTCATCGGCCGCGTGCCAATCGCCCCGTACGAAACGCCAGGTACGATCGAGATGGGTCGCAAGGTTGCCGAACTGGTGAACGAGCACAACACGGTGTTGATGGAAAACCACGGCGTCGTCTCGTGGAGCAACACCATCGAGGACGCCTATTTCAAGATGGAGATCGTCGAGGCATACTGCCGCACGGTGATCGTGACCACGCAGCTCGGCGTGCAGCCGAAGCAGTTTTCGCCGAAGCACCTGAAGGACCTGCTCGATATCAAGCAAACGCTCGGTGTGCCGGATCCGCGCATCGGCCTCAAGGAGTGCGAACTGTGCGACAATGACGGGTGGCGTCCGGGCGTGACCTGCGCCGTGCCGGCGAAGGGCGGCGACAGTGCCAAGCCGGAGGGCGACTCCGAGGCCGAGAGCGTCGTGCAGGCCGTTACCGCCGAAATCATGAACCGTCTCAAGGGCTAAGCCGCTGCGCTTGGCCAAGCGCCAAATGAAATCGCTCGATGCCAAGCTGGCCGCATACAGGGATAACCCTGCCGCGCGTGATTCGTTTGTCATCGCCGATGCCAAAGATCCGGACATGGCGTTTGGCGTCCGCGCACTTGGCCACCGCCGATACCTTTCCGGCCGGGGCGCGCACCCGGCGCAGTTCTCACCGGAGATCTGGTCGCGCGACGAGTTCGGCCATCGCAACCTGCCTGAGTTCCTCGACGTTATCCGCGAAGTGGTGGCGCAGGGGTTGGTCGACATCATGCTCATGTCGGCGCATGTCAACGAGCAACTCACCATCAAGGAGGGTCTGTTTCGCGACTCCCACATCACCCCGGCCGCCCGGGCCAACGACGCGACGGACGTGTGGGCCGCGCGCCACGGCAACTACCTGAGCCAACCGGCGCAGCCGTTCCGGTCCGCGAGCATCGACCACATACAATGCGGCCAACTGGACTGCGACCGCGACGGCGGCGACTTCCCCGGGGCCAACCTTGGCCTCTACTCCGTCACCTATCTCAACGACCTCGAGCAGGACAAGCGTACGCTCGAGGCGTTCCATGCGTTTCGCGAGGAGGCCGAGCGTAAGCGGTTTCGATACTTTCTCGAGGTGTTCGATCCCAACGTCGACAGCGGTATCCCGCCGGAGAAGCTGGGCGAGTTCATCAACGACCAGATCCTGCGCACGCTCGCTGGGATCACCGAGGCCGGCCGGCCGGTTTTCCTCAAGATCGTCTATCACGGCCCGCGCTACATGGAGGAGATTTGCCAGTACGATCCCAACATGGCGGTCGGCGTGCTGGGCGGCAGCGCGGGCACGACCTACGACGCCTTTCGCCTGCTGCACGACGCCAAGAAACACGGTGCGCGCCTGGCGCTGTTCGGTCGCAAGATCAACAACGCCGAGCATCAACTGGCTTTCATCGAGTTTTTGCGATTGATCGCCGAGGAAAAGATTTCACCCGAGGAAGCCGTGCACGCCTACCACGGTGTACTGCAGGGGAAGGGGATCACGCCCAAGCTCTCGCTGGAGCAGGACCTCGAGTTGACCGAGCAATCGATGCGATACGGCGATGAGGGCGGCAAGACCATCGTGACGATGCCGGCCAAGCGCTTGGCCAAGCGCAAACCATCTGCTGCCGCTTGGCCGACCAAGCCCGGCGGAGAGCCGGACTTCGCGTCGATGACCGCCGACCAGCGTCTAGCCTACCACACCGCCCGCCTCAAGCAGTAACCCCGCTTGGCCAAGCGACAAAAAAAGGGCGGCCGCTTGGCCGCCCTTTGAAAAAAATTCGACTGCTGATTATTCTTTTTGCTCGTCGATGGCCACTGGTTTGTAACCGCCGATACTCTTGAAATAGAGCATGAGAAGCAGGTATATCACCGCCATTGACGCCGGGATGTAAGCGTCGGCTTTCAATGTTCTCCGGTCGCCTTCAATGGATGCAGCGTGAACCGCCTTCTCATCATCTGTTGGTGTTTCTTTCTTCCCGATGGCGTCCAGCTTTTTGGCATCCAGTCCATTAACTTCACTCAAAAATAGCCATTTGCTTGGGGTCTCGGCTTTGTATTCAGCATAGAGAGCTGGGTTTGTTTCGTTAAGCGCCTCACCGGAAAAGCGGTCTTTGGCATAGCCCAATCCCGGGGAACCCAGAAGGCCGGATGACATCATCCCAATACCACCCATAATGCTTATGGCGATTGCTCCGGACCTTGGGAACCGATCGGAAGCAACAGCGAGCATGGTTGGCCAAAAGAATGTTTTGCCGAAACCGTAAATGGTTAGCGCGATAATGGCTCCCGTAAAGGCAGTGGCACCGCTGACTAAATTTAATCCAATACAAGCCATCACGGCGCAAATGAACAATAGGGTGATGGGCTTGATTTTGAGGTTTTTCTCCATCCAATGTGCACAGAATCGTAGGCCGAACATGCACATGGAAGTCCATACAAATAGTATTTTACCTTCTTCCGAGCTGAGCATATTGCCGGTGATATTTTGGATCCAGCCATCCGTTCCCAATTCGACAGCACCCACAAGTGCATGTGTGATAAACAGAACAAAAATAAGCCAATGGCCGACTGAGAAACCGGTGATAATCGCAATTGTAACCAAGAGGGCACCGCCGATAATCCACGAAACGATGGAGTAGTCAGATGGCAGAATGCCCTGAAAAAACAGGACCAACAAATAGCATACGACAAGTCCGCCGAGTATGCCGACTTCCTTGAACATTTCGCCGAGACTCAAACCCTTTTCCGCGGCTTCCGATTTTGGGTATTTCTGCCCAAAGAACATTACCCCGTATATGAGAGTGGGAACTAGGTAGAGCGCCAACTGGTATTGCCATTTCCACTCGAATTTATCATCCAGTACCCAGCCAACGATACCGCCCAATACCAATCCAGCAGGCCAAGAGGCGTGCAGTATGTTTAGGTAGTGGTTCCGGTTTTGCGGGAAGAGTGTGGCGACTAGTGGGTTGGCTACCGCCTCTAGTGTGCCATTTGCGAATGCGAAGATGAACATGCCCCAGGCGAGGCTTACATATGCTGTGTCACCCGCTGCGGTAAACGTAACCACAGCAGATAGGAAGTGGAATAGGAAAGCAGCGAACACAAGTTTCCCATAACCTATTTTATCGACGACGACACCGCCGATGATGATTCCGAAGCAAAATCCAGAGAAGCCCATGCCTCCAATTGCCCCGAGTTGGGTTGCTGTGAAACCGTACTCTGCTCCCCAGTTGTCGAAGATGCCGCCACGAATGGCGAAACCAACACCGGCTGCCAGAATCGCCATAAAACCAGCCCACAGGAGCCGCTTGGCATTCACTTCACTTATAGTGTTTTCATTGCTCATAGTTTATTTTTTTATGTTGGGGTTTAAGAAAAAAATTACAGGGTGAAGGCTGGGAGATCGACTCGGGCACCGCCTTGTTCGGTGGATTGGTGAGCACAGATGCCGACGCATGTCCAGTTGGCGGCGGTCTTGGCGTTGGGCCAGGGGTCGCGGTTCTCTACGAGTGCACTGAGAAACTCATTTACCATGTGCGGGTGGCTGCCGCCGTGGCCGCCACCCTGCACGAAGGACAGATGGTCGGCGTCCTCGATAGATTGGGTAAATTTCTGGATTGGCTCGGGTAGCAGGTGCGCGTAGTCGGGGATGTCCACCTTTTCAGGGATTTCCGCCTCGGGACGCTTGGCCACGTGCATAATACTCGGCTCGCCCTCGACCAGCGTCCACTCGAAGCTCTTTTTGCTGCCGTAAACGTCGATGCTCTCGCGGTATTGGCGCGCGACGTCGTAGAGGAAGCGCCAGATGTGCGCGGAGAGGTCGCTGTCCTTGACCTTGATGTGACAGCTTTCGACGGCGAATTTGTTGCCGCTCTTTTGTGCGATGTCATCCCGCACCGTGCCGCTGCCAAAACAGCTAACGTACTCTGCGAGTCCATCGACCATCCCAAGGCATGGGCTGACGACGTGGGTGGCGTAGTGCATCGGGATCATCTCCTCCCAGTAGCTTGGCCAGCCGTCCATGTCCTGCGGATGGCTCGCAGCGAGGTACTGCAGTTTGCCCAGTTCGCCCTTGTCATACAGTTCCTTGATGAACAGAAATTCGCGGCTGTAGACGACCGTCTCGGCCATCATGTACTTGAGGCCGGTCTCATCGACGACTTTGCACAGCTCTTCGCATTCCTCGATGGTGGTCGCCATTGGCACGGTGCACATCACGTGCTTGCCGGCGCGCAAGGCCTTGAGTGATTGAGGGGCGTGATCGG
>NYYJ01000161.1 GCA_002686755.1 Verrucomicrobiales bacterium | reverse complement strand
GAGGGCGAGACGGCGACGTTCACCGTTGTGGCGACAGGGACAGAGCCGATCGAGTACGAGTGGCGCTTCAACAGCCAGGTGATCGAGGGAGCCAGCGGCCCGGTTCTGACCGTGTCAAACGCGAGCAAGGCGAACGAAGGCAGCTACCAGGTGGTGATGAAGAACCCGGCCGGAAGCGCGGTGAGCGAGGAAGTCAAGCTGACCGTGGTGCAACCTGTGGTGATTCTTGGGCAACCGGAGGGGGCGACCAAGCTGCTTGGCCAAGCGCAGACCCTGTCGGTGGTGGCCAGCGGTTCCGAGCCACTTGAGTATCAATGGTCGAAGGACGGCCAAGCGATCGAGGGAGCCAACGCGAAGGAACTGGCGTTTGACAGCCTGGCCACGAGCGATGCGGCGTCGTACAGCGTAAGCATTAGCAACGAGGCGGGAACCGTGGTGAGCGACGAAGTCGCGATCACCGTGCACGTACCGATCACGATCACACAGCAGTCGGTGGAGGCGCGGGTGATCGAGGGCGAGACGGCGACGTTCACCGTTGTGGCGACAGGGACAGAGCCGATCGAGTACGAGTGGCGCTTCAACAGCCAGGTGGTAGCGGGAGTCACTGGCCCTGTATTGACCGTGGCCAACGCGAGCAAGGCCAATGAAGGCAGCTATCAGGTCGTGATGAAAAACCCGGCCGGAAGCGCGGTGAGCGAGGAAGTCAAGCTGACGGTTGTCCAGCCAATCACGATCACGCAGCAACCGGTTGCTGAGCATGTACTTCGTCAGGATCAGTCTCTCTTGTTGGAAGTGGTGGCCAGTGGTTCACAGCCCATTAGCTATCAATGGCACAGGGACGATGTTTCCGTAGATGGAGCCAACTCCTTCCGGTACGAGGTGGCCAATGCCAAGTCGGAACACACCGGCCAATACAAGTTGGTGATGTCGAATGAGGCCGGCGAAGTGGTGAGTGAACCCGCCTCGGTGGTCGTGTACGAGCCGGTCAGCTTCGTCGAGTTACCGGGCCAGGTTCAGGTTTTCCCGGGCGAAACGGCGACGTTCAACGTCTCCACATCCGGTACGGAACCGATCGAGTACCAGTGGCTGTATGAAAACCAGCCGCTGAGCGGAGCCACCCGTAAGACGCTCACGCTCAACAACGTGCAGGAGTCGCACACCGGCAAATACCGCGTGGTGGCCAGCAACCCGGCCGGCAAGGTGACCAGCCCGGAAGTGCGCCTGTTGATTCTGAAACCGGCGGTCATCACGACCCACCCAACCGGCGACGTGCTGCGACAGGGCGAGACCCTAACCATGGCGGTTGGGGCGAGCGGCACCGAGCCGCTTCATTTCGAGTGGAAACGCGACGGGCAGGTGCTCGACGAATTCACCGGCTCCAAGGTTGAGATTTCGGATGTCCAGCTGGCGAACGGCGGTACGTACACGGTCACGGTCTCCAACGAGGGCGGAGCCGTGACCAGTGACGAGGCCACCGTGGTTGTCAACGTGCCGATCACCTTGGTGTCGGAACCGAAGGATCGAATGGTGCCCACAGAAGCAAGCATGACCTTCGAGGTTGAGGCGACCGGCACGGAGCCGTTGACCTACCAATGGCTGAAGAACGGGGAACCCGTTGCCGGGGCCACGGCATCCACGTTCATCATCAGCGGCGTGAGCCTGGACGACTCGGGTGGATATCAGGTGCTTGTTACCAACCCAGCCGGCGACCAGTTGAGCCGGAGCGCCTCGCTGCGGGTTGCTCAGCCGGTGTCGATTGTCACCCAGCCGCAATCGGCCCAGATTCGAGAGGGGCAGCCTTACGAGTTAAGCGTGTTGGCAAGTGGCTCCGAGCCGATCAGCTACAAATGGTACAAGAATGCTGAACCAGTTGAAGGAGCGGTTTCACCCAGTCTGCTAATTGAAAATGCCGCTGAGGCGGATGGCGGCGCTTTCCATGTTGTCATCGGAAACGAGGTGGGCGACCTCTCGAGCGCTGAGGCCATAGTGGAGGTGTTGCTCCCGCCGAGCGTTGGCGATCTGGACGAGTTGAAGGAGATCTACAAGGGCTCTACGGTGTCGTTGACCGCACCGGTGTCCGGGTACGGGACATTCAACTACCAGTGGCTGAAAAACGGGGTCAACATCCCGGGTGCAATCGACAAGACGCTGGTCTTGGTTAACGTGACAATGCAGGACTCGGGGAGTTACAGCCTCAATGTCGGCAGCGAAGGCGGCGCTCTTTACAGTAATTCCATGAACTTCCGGGTACTGACGGATGGGATCGAGTTGGCGGACGCATTTTCGGACGCGGTACAGGTGAGCGGGGCGAACGGGGAATACCGCGGTTCCAGTGCCGGGGCCACGTCGGAAACAAATGAGCCGCCACACGGCGACCGGGCTGCTTCCGCTTCCGTGTGGATGCAATGGCGTGCGCCCGGCAGTGGCATCGCCACATTCGACACCAAGGGTAGTAATTTTGATACAACGCTGGCCGTTTACACCGGCGAGACGATCGAGGCATTGCAGGCTCGGGCTGCAGACGCTGACCTAGGCGGGTATCTCACGAGCAAGATGCGATTCAACGCGGTTGAGGGCGAGGTGTACAGCGTGGCGGTGGACGGCTTCAACGGCGCGACGGGGGACGTGGTGTTGAATTGGCAACTCGAGGTGACCAGCGCCGTGTTGCCGGTGATCACGGCTCAACCCCAGCCAACGACCGGCGTGGTGGGGCTGACGGCGGAGTTTGTCGTCACACTGGAGGTCGAGACCGGTGACATCGAATACGTCTGGTACAAGGATGATCAACTGCTGGCTGGCGAGACGGCCAAGCGCCTGGTGTTCGACGAGGTGGCCGTGTCGGACAACGGGGTGTACGCCGTGCAGGTCACCTCCGGAGCGGAAAGTGTCATGAGCGAGGGCGCCCAGTTGTTGATCCAGTTCGAGGAGGACGCCCCGGACACGGAAGTGAACACCAAGCTGGACTTGGGCTCGTTCCTGACGCCCGGCCCGACCGGCGGCGACACGGGCGGGAAGGAAATCGAAATCATTCTCGGCGGGCCGGATCTGCTACCCCGCCTGATCGCCAAGCTGCGGAACATCGAGAAGAAGCCGGGCGAATTCTCGTTCAGCGGCGCGACGGTCTATACCACCACCGGCGCGGCCAAGGATCCGGGCGAGCCGAACCACGCCGGCAACACCGGTGGCGCCTCTGCCTGGACCACCTTCACCCCCTCGGAGGAAGGCACCGCGAAGTTGTCCACCGAAAACAGTGACTTCGACACGGTGCTGGCCATTTACAAGGTGGGTAGTGGCAGCGGGTGGGATGCGCTCGAGGAGGTCGCCAGCGATGACAACAGCGGCGGGGATGGCGAGGACAGCGAGGGCGTGTTCGACGTTGAGGAAGGGGCCACCTATCTTGTTGCTGTGGACGGCGTCGGGGGCGAGACCGGCACGGTGCAGTTGAACCATGAACTGTCGCAGACTCCGGTGATCGACTCGGTGACCGAGAGCGCGGACGGTTTGTTGAACGGCACCGTGACTTTGGAGGTTGCGGCGAGCAGTCCCTTGGCCGATGCAGAACTGACCTACCAGTGGCGTCGGGACGGCAACCTGATCAACGGCGCCACCGCTGCCACATTGAGTCTGGCAGATCTGCAATACACCGATGCCGGCGACTACACCGTCGAGGTGAGCAGCTTTGCCGGCGATGTGACCAGTGATGACATTCCCGTGCGTGTGATCCAGCCGGTCACCATCGGGACGCAGCCGGCGAGTGTCAGCGGCATCGTGGGTGGCAGTGTGGTTCTCGAAATCTCGGTCACCGGCACGGATCCGATCACGTACCAGTGGAAACACGCCGGGGAGGATATCGAGGGCGGCACGGATGCGACCCTGACCCTGGCCAGCCTCACCGAGGATTCCGCCGGCGAATATCAGGCAGTTGTCACCAATCCGGCCGGGAGTGTGCTCAGTGACGTGGCCACCCTGACCGTTGAGATCCCGCCGGTGGTTGCCACCCTGACGGAGGATCAAAATGTCATCGCCGGCGAAACGGTGGAATTGTCGGTGACCGCCACCGGCAGCCAGCCGATGACCTACGCCTGGAAACGGGACGGCGCATTGATTGACGGGCAAACCGATGCCAGCCTGACCTTGCCGGACATCGCCGGCACGGATGCCGGGGTGTACTCCGTTGAAATCACCAACTCGGCCGGCCTGACTGAGAGCGATGGGGTGACCGTGTCCGTGGTGCAGCCGGTCTCCATCGCCTCGCAGCCGGAAGCCGCAACAATCGTGCTGGGCGGCAGCACCCTGTTTCAAGTGGCGGCCACCGGCACCGAGCCGATCACTTATCAATGGTCACAGGACGGAACGGCCATCGCGGACGCCACCGAATCCACGCTGACCTTGACCACCGTCGAGGCCTCCGCTGGCGGGGAATACAAAGTCACGGTCACCAATGCGGCGGGCAGCGTGGATAGCGACATGGTCACACTCACCGTCGAGTCGCCGCCGACCATCACGGCGTTGGCTGAATCGATGTCGCTGGTTGAGGGCGACAGTGTTGAACTATTGGTTACCGCAGTTGGCACGGCCCCGATCACCTACCAATGGAGCAAGGGTGGGGTGGCGCTTGCTGGGGCGACGGGGTCGACGCTGAGCCTGTCCAACGTGGCGCCGTCGGACGCGGACGACTACAAAGTGGCGGTGAGCAACGGGGCGGGCCGAGTGGAGTCGGATTTGATCACGGTGACGGTGGCGCAGCCGGCGAGCATCGTGTCACAGCCTGAGGGAGGCCAAGCGGTACTGGGAGAGACCTTTACCTTGAGCGTTGTGGCAGCAGGGACCGAGCCGTTGATTTACAAGTGGTATCGCGACGGGGAACTAATCTTTGGCGCGGGATTGGCCAGTTTGACCTTGGCCGACTTGGGGGCAATCGACTCTGGAACGTACCGGGTCGCCGTCCAGAACCTGGCCGGAACCGTCGAGAGCGACTTGGTGAACTTGAGCGTGGAAACACCGCCGGAAATCACCCAGCAGCCGGCTAGCCTTGACGTTGCGGTCGGGGGTGACATTACCTTGAGTGTCGCGGCAATTGGCAGTGAGCCACTGGCCTACCAGTGGAGTCGGGACGGCGTGCTACTCTCCGGGGCGACCGGCGCAGAGTTGACGCTGACCGGCTTGGAACCTTCCGACGCGGGCAGCTACACGGTGTCGATCAGCAACTTTGCCGGGTTGTTGGTGAGTGACGCGGCGATCATCAATGCCATTCACCCGATCGTCATTGCCGAGCAACCCAGCGGGAGTACCAAGGTGTTGGGCGAGACCGTCACCGTGGCTGTGGCCGTCACCGGTTCCGAGCCGATCAGCTACCAATGGTTGCACAACGGAAATGAGGTGGCGGGAGCCAACGGCTCGACCATCGTGCTGGAAAACCTTTCCGCCGCAGATGCCGGCCAATACCGGGTTCGTGTGTCCAACCCAGCCGGAGAGCTGCTGAGCCAAGTGGCCTTGGTGTTGGTGGATTCGCCGCCGGAGATCGTCGGACTTTCGGGAGACCAGTCGGCACCGGTGGGCGGATCCGTGGAATTGACAGTGGAGGCCGTCGGCAACGAGCCGTTGGCGTATCAGTGGGCGAAGGACGGTGTACTGCTCGATGGAGCCACGAGCGCCAGTCTGGCCTTGGCCAATCTGGACACCACCGACTCCGGGTCGTACACGGTTGTCGTCACCAATGCCGCCGGCCGCCTGGAGAGCGATCCGATCGCCGTCAATGTTATCCAGCCGGTTTCGATCGTGCTGCAACCGTCGCCGGCCACGGCGGCCATCGGGGGCAAGGTCGTGTTTGAGGTGGCGGTGACCGGCTCTACGCCGGTCAGCTATCAATGGAATCTCAACGGGGAACCGGTGGCCGATGAGACGGCGGCCAAGCTCGTCATCGATGAAGTGGCAGCTCTGGACGGTGGCACCTACACGGTCACGGCCAGCAATGCCTCGAACAGCGTGGAAAGTGACGGGGCCGAGTTGACGATTCAAACCCCGCCGATCATCACAAAGATCGCCGGGGATCAACAGGCGGCAGTCGGCGAGACGGTGACCCTCTGGGTAACGGCTGTGGGGACGCCGCCGTTGAGCTACCAGTGGAAGCGGGAAGGCGTGGTCATCCCGGGTGGCACCGGTGACTCCCTCGAGTTGTCCGAGTTGGTCAGCCTCGACGCCGGGCAATACACGGTTGAGATCAGCAACTCCGCCGGCAGCACCGTCAGCGACCCGATCGAGGTCAGCGTGGCGGCGGCACCGCAGATTGTCGGTCAGCCCGCATCCAAAAACATCGGCCTTAACGCCCGGTTGATATTAACCGTGTCAGCGACCGGCAGCGGGATTGCATACCAATGGTATCGGGATGGCGGGGCGATCGAGGGGGCGACCGAGGCCGTGTTGACGGTCCCGAATGCCGGGTCGGCCGATAGTGGCACCTACCATGTTATCGTGACCAACTCGGTCGGCAGCGCCACGAGTGAAACTGCCGAGGTGGTGGTGGTCGCCGCGCCGGATATATTGACGCAGCCGGAGGGTGGTTTTGCTCCGCTCGGCGGAGAGTTCGTCATGAGTGTCGAGGCCAAGGGGGCGGGCGAGGTCACCTACCAATGGCGTGTGGATGGTGTGGTGCTGGAAGGCCGCACCCAAAACGTCCTGAACTTGACCGGCTTGAAGCTCTCCGATGCGGGCGTGTACGCGGTGGAAGTCGTCAACGCGGCCGGGATCACGAAGAGCGAGGAAGCCGAGGTGCAGGTGTTGATTCCTGTGTCAGTAATCGAGCAACCGCAGAACCAGTCGGTGGTTGCGAGAAGCCTGGTGATGTTCGAGGCCGTCATCGGCGGCTCCAGCCCGATTTCGTATCAGTGGTATTTCAACGGCAACCCGGTTGCCGGGGCGGTTGAGCCCTCGCTGCGGATTGAGAACGCGAGCAATGAGCACCTGGGCGACTATCATTTGGTCGCCAGCAACCCGGTCAGCACGGTCACCAGCGAGGCAGGCACCCTCGTGGTCAACCTGCCGCCCACGGTGGCCAGCCATCCCGCAGGGGGCACGGTGACCCAGGGGGATGACACCACGTTCGTCGTGGAAGCTGCCGGCACGGGGCCGTTTACCTACAAGTGGCAGCGGGACGGCGAGGTAATCCCGGGGGCCACCGGGCCGGCCCTGACGTTGATGGATGTGGATGCCGGGGACGATGCCCTTTACACCGTGCTGGTGGAAAACCCGTACGGGCTGGTTGTCAGTGAACCGGCCAGGCTGGAGGTCACACTGCCGGTGAGCATCACGGGGCAGCCAGCCGATACCCATGTGGCGCTGGACGGGACGCTGACGCTGAACGTGACCGCCGCCGGCACCGGCCCGTTTGAGTATCAGTGGTACCGGGGCGACGACAAGATCGAGGGCGCGGTCGAGGCCGAGATGCAGATCCCCAAGATGACCCGGCAAAAGGACGGCCTTTACCGGGTGGAGGTTAAAAACCTGCTGGGTGCCCTGTTCAGCCGCAAGGCAGAAGTGGTGGTTGACGAGCCGGTCTCGGTCACGGTTCAGCCCGCCGGGGCCACCTTGCTGCAGGGAGAGGAGGCGGTGCTTTGGGTGCTGGCCAAGGGTAGCGAGCCGTTGAGCTACCAATGGCAAAAGGACGGGGTCGCCATCGAGGGCGCGACGGGTACCTCGCTGACCCTGTCCGACGCCGTGGAGGCGGACGAGGGGAATTACTCGGTGATCATCACCAACCCGGTCGGCTTCGAAGTCAGCGCCGAGGCGTTGGTGAAAGTGAACTCGCCGCCCACCGTCGAGTCGCTTGACCCCGTGGTCACATCGGTGGGTGACACGTTGCAGGTTCAGGTCGTGGCCGACGATGCGGATGGCGACATCTCGAAGCTCAGGTACGTGCTACGCAATCAGCCGGCCGGCATGAAGATTTCCCCGAGCGGCCTGATCGAGTGGAGCGTGAGCGGCGAAGCCGAGATTAAGTCACACAAGGTCACCATCATCGTGATCGACCAGAGCATGCTGGCGGCCAGCGGCAGGTTGACCGTCCGGGTCAACGCGGCACCCGCTTGGGAGGAGATCGGGCTACAAACCGCAGTGGCCGGTCGGGAGCTGGCATTCACACCGGTGCTTGTGGATGCCGATGACACGGAGTGGAGCTACGCCACTGGCGATCTGCCCGAGGGCGCGTCGTTCGATCCGGTGGAAGGCTTCAACTGGACACCCGGCTTGGCACAGGTCGGGGCTCACGAGGTGGCGCTGACCGCCACCGACCCGCACGGAGCCAGCGGAACAATCACAGTGCAAATCGAAGTGGAGGCCAACGCAGCCCCGGCGATCACGCCGCTGGAGCCGGTTGTCGTGATGGGCGGCGGCCAGCTCAAGGTGCAGGTGTCCGCCAACGACCCGGACGGCGACAACGCCAAGCTGAAGTACAAGCTGCAAAACGCCCCGGTCGGCATGTCCATCTCAGCCGGGGGGCTTATCGAGTGGACCGTGCCCACCGACGCGCCCGGCGGCACCCTCGAGGTGACAGTGGTTGCGATGGATGAATTGTCCGGTCCGGCCAGCATCCTGGCCGTGATCGTCAACTTACCGCCGGCGTTGACGGCCGTCGCCCCGCAAACCGTGTCGGTTGGCCAAGCGCTCGAGATCAAGCCAAGCGCCATCGACCCGGAGGGCGGCGAGGTCGTGTTCTCGGCCAGGGACTTGCCGACGGGGGCCGGGTTTGATCCCTCGACTGGATTCAACTGGACTCCCACCGCGGATCAACTGGGCGTGCACGAGGTGGTGTTCGTGGTGAACGATCCGCACGGCGCTTCGGATGAGGAAACCGTGATCATCACCGTGACACTCAAGCCGAACACCGCGCCGACCCTCGAGGCCCTCGAGCCGGTCGTCGTGACGCGGGGCGACACCCTGTCCGTGCAGGCGGTGGCCGATGACCCGGACGGCGACAACGCCCAGCTCAAGTATCAACTGCAGGACGCCCCGGCCGGGATGACCGTTTCCGCCACGGGCCTGATCGAGTGGGCCACCGGCCCCGAGACGGCGAGTGGCACCATGGAGGTGACCGTCATCGTGCTGGATGAACTGGAGTCCATGAGCACGGGCACGCTCTCCGTCACCGTCAATCTGCCACCGGTTCTGACTGCCATCGGGCCGCAAACCGTGCAGGCTGGCCAAGCGCTGGCCATCAAGCCAAGCGCCACCGACCCCAACGACGCCGACCTCGTCTACACGGCCACCGACCTGCCGGCCGGGGCTGTGTTCGAGGCCAAAACCGGCTTCCGCTGGACGCCTGCTGACGACCAGGTCGGCGTTCATGATGTCACGTTCGCCGTGACCGATCCGCACGGGGCCAAGGCGTCCGAGACGGTCGCCGTCACCGTCACCGAGGCGCCCAAGGCGCCGCCGTTCGTGCTGCTCTCCTCGGCCACGGTGGTTGGCGAGTTTGCGGAGGTAACCGGCGCGACGCTGGACGAGGACAGCAAGACCTTCACCGTGAAGCGGTCCGGCGGGATGCGCTTTTACCGGCTGCGCGCCGCCGGCGAAACCAAGCCGAAGATCCTCTCCATCCGGCTGCAGGACGACAACGCCGTAATCACCTTCAAGCCCGACGGGGAGTAGCGCGGGGCGCGGCTCCCGCTTGGCCAAGCGCAGAATGGCTCCCTCTCCCAGCGGGAGAGGGCAGGAGAGAGAGAAAGCGAAAGTTTAAATGATATGCTCGGTATAATTATGAATCCAGGTTTGCAAGCTGCGCGCCACCTGCTTGCGTCTGCCCTGCTGCTTGGGCTGGTCTCGGCCGCCTTGGCCAAGCCGCCCAACATCATCCTCATCCTCACTGACGACCAGGGGTGGAACAATACTGAGGTGCCGATGATCCCGTCGCGCGCCGACACCCGCTCCGACTATTACCTCACGCCGAACTTCAAGCGGCTCGCCGACTCGGGGATGACCTTCTCGCAGGCGTACGCGCCCCACCCGGTCTGCTCGCCGTCGCGCCATTCCATCCAGTTCGGCATGACGCCGGCCAAGCTCAAGAAAACCAGCAACCGCGCCGTCAACTACCCGGAGCCGTTCCCCGTCCGCTCCATCCCGCAGGTGCTCAAGTCGATCGATCCCGCGTACCGCGCGGCGCACTTCGGCAAGTGGCATATGCACCGCCATCCCGCCGAGTTGGGCTACGACGCCTCCGACGGCCGCACCGGCAACCACACTGCGCGGCAGTTGACCACAGACCAGACCAAGCATTTCCCGCACGATGACCCCAAGCGCTCCGTCTCCCTCACCGACAACGCCGTTCAGTTCATCCGGCACCAGGCGCACGCCGGTGCGCCGTTTTACCTGCAGGTGTCGCACTACGCCATCCACCTCTCGGCCGAGGCCAAGCCGGCCACGCTGGCCAAGCACAAGGCCCGCACGCCGGGGAAGGTGCACAGCGCCTACTGGTATGCGGCGATGATTGACGATCTCGACTACGCCGTGGGCCGCATTCTTGACGTGCTCGACGAACTGAAGTTGGCGGATAATACCTACGTGTTCCTCACCTCCGACAACGGCGGCACCGCGAGGCAGTATCCGCACTTCAACAAGCCGCTACGCGCCGGCAAGGGCACCTATTACGAGGGTGGCCTGCGCGTGCCGTTTATCGCCGCCGGCCCCGGCATCAAGGCGGGCACTTACTCGGCCGTGCCGGTGGTCGGCTACGATTTTCTCGCGACCTTCGCCGACCTGGCCGGTTCGCCGGAGAAACTGCCCGACGGCATCGAGGGCGGCACCATCAAGCCGGTACTGCTGGGCAATGGGGAGGGCGTCGTGCGGCGGCCCCGTGCCGGGCTCCATTTTTATCGGCCGCTCGACTCGGTGCTGATCCGGGACGGCCACAAGTTCCGCCGCACACACCGCACCGGGGAGATTGAGCTTTACGATCTCTCCCGGGATCTCTCCGAGACCGCCAACCTCGCCACCGCCGCCCCCCGCTTGGCCAAGCGCATGCAAGGCGCGCTCGAGGAGTGGATAAAGGAGATCGACGCCACCACCCCGTCGCCGCTCGACCGCCGGGTTCGTCGCCGACCCTAGCGCATCGGCACCGCCGCGCCCGGCTTGAGCGCGTGCTTTGGCATCTCCGCGAGCGTATGGAAGGTGCGCATCGTGTCCACCTTCTCGATGGTGTTACGGCTCTCGTCGAACTTGCCTGTCTTTGTGTCCAGCACGCCGCCCGTGTCGAGGCCGAGGTGTTTGACCATAAACGGGTACATTGCCTGGCGCTTGGTGTATTCGTAGCCGTGATCCTCTTTGGCGAAGTGGGTGTTCTCCACCTTGGCCTCCGCGCCGAAATAATTGTAGATCGACCGGATGAACGGGTACTCGACCTCCGGCGTGTTCTTCGTCCAGTCGCCCCCCACGGAGATGAGCTTGAGCGGGCGCGGCGCGGCCAACGCGGCGAACTCAGCGTTGTTCGTCTCCAGCTTGGGTGTCTTGTGGATCGGCAGGCCGCTCTCGCAATTGCAGCCTCCGAAGAAATGCGCCGACACCATTACCACCGGAACGCTCACCGTCACGCGCTCGTCCACCATCGTCAGCAGAAACGTCTGCGTGCCGCCGCCGG
>NYYJ01000160.1 GCA_002686755.1 Verrucomicrobiales bacterium | reverse complement strand
GTTCGGGAGCGGGACGTCTTTGCCCTGAGTTCGCGAAACGCCTACTTTTCCCCGGCCGAGCGCGAACAGGCGACGGCGCTTTACGACGTCATCCGTGCCGCCCGGTTGGCCGTGAAGCACGCGCCCGCCCCCTTGCCCGCAGGCTTGCTGCGCCACAAACTGTCGCGGCTTGTGGTCAAGCAGCGCCTGACCAAGCTGGACTACATCGAGTTTTTCGACCCCAATACGCTCGAGCCGGCCAAGCGCGTAGAACGGGGCACGCATATCGCGCTGGCTGTGTTCTTCGGCAAGACACGCCTCATTGACAACGGCCGGCTGTGACCGAACACTTTCCCGCAGCGGATGGCGGATTCCCCGAGACAGTTTGATTTTTTGGTGCTGGGCAGCGGCATCGCCGGGCTGACGTTTGCGCTCAAGGTGGCCCACGCCGGCACGGTTGCAATCATCACGAAGAAAAGCCGGGCCGAGTCCAACACCAACTACGCGCAGGGTGGCATTGCCGCCGTGACGAGCGAGGAGGATTCGTTCGAGAGCCATGTGCGCGACACGCTCACCGCCGGGGGCGGGTTGTGCAATGAGGCGGTCGTGCGCGGTATCGTCGAGGAAGGGCCGGCCCGGATCGACGAGTTGATCCAGCTTGGCATGAAGTTCTCCGAGCGGGAAATCCACGGCCAACGCGAGCTCGACCTTGGCCGGGAGGGTGGCCACTCGAAGCGCCGCATCCTGCATGCCAAGGACGTCACCGGCCGGGAGATTGAGCGGGCGCTGCTGGCCGCCATCGCCGCGCATGAGAACATCACGGTGCTCGAGAACCACCTCGCCATCGACCTCATCACCACGACCAAACTGGGTCAGGCGCAGGCCAACCGCTGCGCCGGAGTCTACGTGCTGGACAACGAAACTGGCCAAGTTCGAACCTTCTCTGCGCCGAGGGTCGCGCTGGCTACAGGCGGCTGCGGTAAGGTGTACCTGTACACATCAAATCCCGACATCGCCACCGGTGACGGCGTCGCGATGGCGTACCGCGCCGGGGCGACGATCGCCAACATGGAGTTCATCCAGTTCCACCCGACATGCCTGTACCATCCCGAGGCCAAGTCGTTCCTCATCAGCGAGGCGGTGCGCGGCGAGGGCGGCGAATTGCTCAACCTGAGCGGGGAGCGATTCATGGAGGAGGTGCATCCGCTCAAGTCGCTCGCGCCGCGTGATGTCGTGGCACGGGCGATCGACCGCGAAATGAAACGCAGCGGCGATGACCACGCACTGCTCGACATCACCCACAAGCCGGCGCGGTTCGTGATGGATCGATTCCCGAACATCTACCGGACCTGCCTCGGCTACGGCATCGACATCACCAAGGAACCGATCCCGGTCGTGCCCGCGGCGCATTACCAGTGCGGCGGCGTGCGGGTCGGCGAATACGGCGAGACGGATCTCCCCGGGCTGTATGCGATCGGCGAAGTGGCCTGCACCGGGCTGCACGGAGCGAACCGGCTCGCCAGCAACTCGCTGCTCGAGGCGCTCGTCTACGCCCACCGCACCGCCGAACACATGCTCGCCCATCCGGTCGAACCTCCCGCCGTCGAGCTGCCCAAATGGCATTCCGGCAGCGCCACCGATCCCGATGAAATGGTCGTCGTGGCGCACAACTGGGACGAATTGCGGCGGTTGATGTGGGACTACGTCGGCGTGGTCCGTACCGACAAACGCCTCAAGCGCGCCCTGGCCCGCGTGCAAAACCTGCAGGAGGAGATCCAGGCGTATTACTGGGATTTCACCGTGACGAGCGACCTGCTCGAGCTGCGCAACCTCGCCACCGTGGCCAAGCTGATCGTGCGCTCAGCGCTCGACCGGCGCGAAAGCCGGGGACTGCATTACACGCTCGACCACCCTGAACCGGTGGAATCGCTCGCACAGCGGAACACTCTGCTTCGCCGCGAATAGCCTTTGCCCAAGCGCTTGGCCAAGCGGCAACAAAAAAGCCGGGGCTAATCCCCGGCCTTTCGTTTCAGTAACTTTTCTTCGCTTAAAAGCTAGCACTCAGCCCGGCGCCGAATGTCCTTGGCCAACCGGGGATGTGCAGAATCATCCCGGAGGGACGGGGCGCGGCCGGGTTGGAGTAATCGGTGTAGCGCAGGTCCAGCGCGTTGTTCGAGTAGCCTTCGTCGCCGAGGTTCCGGGCGTAGACGAACAGCTCCCAGTTGTCCCGCTTATAGCTGATCCGGCCATTGACGAGCGCGAAGGCGTCCTGCTCGGCGGTGTTGGCCTCGTCGAGCCAGTAGTTGCCGATGCCATGCACCTCCCAAAGCATGGAGAGGTTCCATGGCAATTGAATGTGCGCCGCGACATTGGCGGTGTACTCGGGGACAAAGTTGATGTCGTTGCCGCCGAACTCGTAGCCGGCCGCCATCGGGCCAAGCGCACCGCGCAGCACGTTGTCGGTGTAGCTGTCGAACTCGGCATTCACCAGGCCAAGCGCCGCGCTGAGCGTGAGCGTCTCGCTGACCTGCGCTTCAGTCTCGATCTCCACGCCATAGCTGGTGGCCTCCTCGGCGTTGACCATGTAGGCCTGCGTCGGGTTGACCGGGTTCAGGCGGTAGATCTGGTAATTCTCAAAGTCGCTGTAAAACGCGGCGACGCGGGTGTGCACGCTGCCATCGTTCCACGAGGATGCCCAACCAAGCTCGTAGTTCCACGACTCGGCGGAGTCGTACTGAGCGCTCTCCGGTGTGCCGCCGTAAAAATTGAAGCCGCCAGACTGGAAGCCCTTTGCCACGCTGGCGTAAAGGGTGTCCGTCTCGCCCAAGCGGTAAGCCGCCCCGAACTTGGGCAGCACATCGTCCCAGTCGTCGCTGGCACTGACCGAGTTGGAGCTGTTGCTGCGGTTGATCGAGCGCTCGCTGTTTTGGTAGCGCAATCCGCCGGTCAGCGTCAGGCCGTTTTCAAGCACAAAGCTGCTTTCCCAATACAACGCCGTGTCCTCGTCGGACAGCACAGAAGTTGTGTAGTCCGGCACCGGCCCGGGGATGAAGCCAAATTGCGGGTGAAACAACCCGGCCGGATAAAGTGAGCCGGAGACATTGTCCGTCGCGCGATCGGCGTAATAGGCACCGAGCGACCATTGGTAAGTCTCGTCCGCGTCGCCGGAGCCAAGGCGGATTTCCTGTGACACCTGCTCCACGTCCGGCTGGCTGACGCCGATCACCGGAAGGAAGCCAATCTCGGCAACCGGCTGCGGGATGGCCGTGAAATCAAAGTCCTGCTTGAGATCCTGTTCCCAGTTGCGGAAAGCCGTCACGGAACTGAAGCTCAGGTGTTCCCCGCTGAAGTCGGCGCTCAGCCCGTCAGTGCTCACGTCGGTGTCGACATACCCGGGCACGTCGCGGTTGACCCGGTACGGACCGGCGTCGGTGAGCGGGCTGTACGTCGGCACGAAGCCGTCGTCGTGGCTCTCATTTGAGGCCGTCAGGCGGATCGCCCAGGCGTCGCTGGGCGTCAGGACGAGCTGCAACCGGCCGGCGAAGGTTTCGCGTCCGTCGATCTCCTGCCCCGTCGGCAAGTTGGTCACGAACCCCTCCCGGTCGTTGTAAAGGCCGCTCAGGCTCAGGCCAATCTGCTCGGTGAGCGGCCCGCTGGTGTTCATTCGATACTCCTCCGTGTTGTACTCACCGAAACCCAGCCCGGCGGTAGTGCGCCACGCCGCGCCCGGCTGTCGGGTGCGCACGTTGACCACGCCACCCGGCGCGGCACCGGCGCCGAAGCGTGTCCCCTGCGGGCCGCGCAAAAACTCAATGTGGTCGATGTCGTACAGCGACAGACCGCGGCTCATCATGTCGGTGTACGGAATGCCGTCGACGTACATCCCGATCGCCGCCTGCCCCGCGCCGAAGCTGTTCTCCCGTAGGCCGCGCACGCTGAACTTCGGCATGCGCGTGTTGTTCGCGTCAAACACGGTGAAGTTGGGCAGCAACGTCTGGATGTCTCGCACCTCCTGGATGCCACCCAGCGTGATCGTGTCGCCGCTGAGCAGCGTCACCGAGCGAAACTCAGCCTGCGGCGCCTCGGAGAGGATCATGACTGGCGGCAATTCGCCGGCAGCCTCGTCGGACTGCGCCCAGCCAGCTTGGCCAAGCGCAAAAAGCCCGGCCATCACCGGGGCGAATAAAATCTGTTTGCCTTTTTTCATACTGATTTTTTATCGTGGGTTGCGGTGGAAACAGCGGCGAGACTGGCCCACCGGCGCGGCATCTTCTGAAATTACCCGGCGCAATGCAATTGAATATAAGGTCGGATTGGCAAGTTTGGGCTTAAAACCGTCATCGTCTTGCGGTAGGTTGACCCGGCTTCCGGGATCAACCACCGGCAGCCAGCGCAACAATGGAAGCCCCTCCAATGAACCTGGTGCCCATTTGCGCGGTCGCATTTGCGGCCGTGCTTGCCATCCTGTCGATCCTCGCGGCGATCATCTCCGGCATCTGCCGTTTGTTCCCGGTGAACGCCGCCGACCTGCCCAATCCCGGCGCGGAGGAGGCGGTGCGCCAGGCGGTGGCCAAGGCGTTCCCCGACTGCCGGGTAGCCGAGATCCGCGAAATCAAATCGTAACCGCTTGGCCAAGCGCATGACTTTCCGATGATCTTCTCAGAATCAAAAAAAGAAATCCGGGTGATGTTCACCCCGTTCCGCGACGGGCTGCAAAGCGTGTTCGGCGGCAAGACGCGTCTGGGCGACATCCTGCCCGCCATCGAGGCCTCCGCGGCCGCCGGTATCCGTCACTTCGAGTTTGGCGGTGGGGCGCGGTTTCAGGCGCCGTTCTTTTACGTCGGCGAGGATCCGTTTGAGTGCATGTCCACCATTCGCAAAACCGTCGGGCCGGACGTCGACCTACAGATTCTCACCCGCTCGGTCTCCGGCGTCACGCTGACGACCCAGCGCACCTCCGCGCTCGCGCTGCAGGCCAAGCTGATGCACAAGCACGGCACCACGATTGACCGCAACTTCGACTTCATGAACGACGTCGACAATCTGGTCAAGACCGGCCAGCCGATCGTCGACTCCGGCATGCACCACCAGGTATGTGTCGCGCTGATGGGGCTGCCGTTCCAGTCCGACCAGGCGCACACACCGGAATTCTACATCAACATCGTACGCGAACTGCTCAAGCGCGACATTCACTTTGACTCGGTCTGCCTCAAGGACGCCTCCGGCACGACCGACCCGCACACCTGCTACGAAACGGCCAAGGGAATCAAGGCGATCCTGCCGCCGGAAATTCCGCTCATCCAACACACCCACGACACCGCCTCAACAGCCGTCGCCTGCTACATGGCCGGGATCGCCGGCGGCGTCGACAGCATCGACCTCGCGGTACGACCGCTGGCCTCCGGCACCTCGCAGCCGGATGTCCGCTCGATGGCCCACGCCCTCAAGGGCACCGGCTACCGCCTCGACATCGACCCGTCCAAAATGGACGAGATCGAGTCGCTGCTCAACGACGGCTTGAGCGAGTACGATTTCAACCCCGTCACCACCTCGGCCGACGCCCGGGTGGTCGGCTTCCCGATGCCGGGCGGCGCAATCGGGCCGAATGTCCACATGATGAAGTCGGCCGGCATCCTGGATAAATACAGCGCCGTCCTCGCGGAATTCCCCGAGGTCGTCCGCGCCGGCGGCGGCTGGACCAGTGTCACCCCGGGCAGCCAGCAGTATTGGCTGCAGGCGTTCAACAACGTGCTGCACGGTCGCTGGGAGAAAATCGACGCCGGCTACGGCAAATCGGTACTCGGCTACTTCGGGCGACCGCCGCTGCCACCTGACCCGGAAGTCGTCAAGATCGCCTCCGCGCAATTGGAGTTGCCGCCGTTCGACGGCGATCCACTCGAGGAAGCCCCCGACACCCTCACCGAGGCAGAGGCCGCGCTGAACGAACGCGGCATCGAGGTGACGGATGAAAACAAGTTCCTCGTCGCCGCCGCGATCGTGCCCGGCAAAAACATGGAGTTGAACGAAGGCATCCGGCTGCTCGAGGGCCGACCCAAGATTACCCTGCCACTCAAAAAGAAGGAACCAGCCGAGGGCGGAGCCGCGTTGACATCGCCCACCAAGACGAATGTCACCGTCAACAGCGAAGGCGGCACGCGCACCTACGAGGTCATCATCGAGCCACCGGCCTCAACGGCGACCCCTGCGCTTGGCCAAGCGCAACCGAGCGGCGGCCAGGCGACCGATGTATTTTCGCCGTTCGACGGCAACGTCGAGTTGGTCGAGATCAGCGTGAAGGTGGGCGACACGGTTACGGCAGGCCAGGTGGTCGCCGCTGTCGAGGCGATGAAGGCCAAGCACGACGTCAAGGCCCCATGCGCCGGCCGCGTGTCGGCCGTGCACGCCGCAATCGGCAACGAGGTTTCCGCCGGCAAACCGATCCTGAGCATCGAGGCCTGATATGGAGATTCTCCAAAAACTGTTCGAGAGCTCCGGCTTCGCTGGCGATGCCAGTCTGGCATGGCAGAACATCGCCATGTTCCTCATCGGCGGCACATTGATCACCCTCGCGGTCAAAAAGAACTTCGAGCCACTACTGCTGATCCCAATCGGGTTTGGTGCCATTCTGGCAAATATCCCGGGCGCGGAAATGGTCGCCAACGACAAGGAGTTGATCCCGGATCCAAGCGATTCAAACGACAAATGGCCGCTCTTTGCGTTCATATACAACTACGCGGTCAGCAAGGCAGAGCTGCTCCCGCCGATTATATTCATGGGCGTTGGGGCTTTGACCGATTTCCGCCCCTTGCTAGGTCGCCCGATCACGTTTCTGCTTGGAGCCGCTGCGCAGCTTGGGATTTTCCTCGCGGCGCTGGGCGCGTTTTACGTGTTCGATTTCAAACTGCCGGAGGCAGCATCGATCGGCATTATCGGCGGAGCGGACGGCCCGACCACCATTTTCCTCACCGCCAAGCTCGCACCGCATCTGCTCGGAGCCGTGGCCGTGGCGGCCTACAGCTACATGGCCTTGGTGCCGGTGATCCAGCCACCGATCATCAAACTGCTTACCACGCAACAGGAACGCGAGATCGACATGCCGCAGGCCCGACCAGTCTCCAAGACTGCTGTGCTCGTGTTCCCGGTCGCCACCTGCGTCGTGACAGTTCTGTTCATCCCGGCCAGTGGCCCGCTGATCGGCATGTTAATGTTCGGCAATCTGATCCGCGAATCCGGCGTCACTCAGCGCCTGAGCAGCACCGCCAGCGGTCCGCTCATCAATATCGTCACAATCTTCCTCGGGTTAATCGTCGGCGCGACGATGGAGGGGGAGAAGTTTCTGAAAGGCGAGACGATGGCCATCCTCGCGCTGGGCATGGTGGCGTTCTGCTGCAGCACGGCTGGCGGCGTGGTATTCGCCAAGCTGCTGAACCTCTTCCTTAGCGGTGACAAAAAAATCAACCCCTGCATCGGCGCGGCCGGTGTCTCCGCCGTGCCGATGGCGGCCCGCGTCGTGCAGAACTTCGTCTCGAAACACACCGACGGCCGCGTCAACCCGCTCATGGCCGCGATGGGGCCAAACGTTGCCGGTGTGATCGGCTCCGCAGTTTCAGCCGGAGTGTTCCTCTCGCTCATCAAGGTGCTGCAATGAGCTGTGGGCAAATCCACGCTTGGAACATCCTCGACCGCAAACCGGTCTTGGCCAAGTGGGAGGAACGCCGCTTCACCGAAATCACCGCCACCGAAAAGCCGCCCGCCGGGAACCAGTGGATCGGCCCGCCGCTGCTCGACCTTCAGGTCAACGGTTACGCCGGGATCGATTTTCAACAGGATGACCTGACGGAAGCCGACCTGCTGCATGCCGTCGAGCAACTTGGCCAAGCCTGCTGCGACCGAATCCTGCTCACCCTTGTCCCCGACGACTGGGAGGCAATGACCCGCCGCTTGGCCAAGGCGAGGCAACTCCGCGAGGCCCACCCGGCGCTTGGCCAAGCGATCGCCGGCTGGCACATCGAGGGACCGTTCCTCTCCCCCGAGGCCGGCTACTGCGGCGCGCATTCCCCCGACAAAATGCTCCGACCCACGCCGGAACGCATCGCCGAACTGCGCAGCCTGACCGGCGACGATCCCCTGCTCCTAACAATGGCCCCCGAAATCGACGGCGGGCTGGCCGGGTTCGCCGCAGCGCGCGAACGCGGCATTCGCGTCTCCATCGGCCACACCAACGCCCCGGCGCACATTCTCCGGCGCGTGACCGCCGGTGGTTCGGTTGGCTTCACCCATCTTGGCAACGGCTGCCCGGCCACACTCGACCGCACCGACAACATCGTGTGGCGCGCGCTCGACCCCCCCGGCCTGACCTGCGGCCTCATCCCGGATCGATGGCACGTGTCGCCGACG
>NYYJ01000159.1 GCA_002686755.1 Verrucomicrobiales bacterium | reverse complement strand
GTGAGGTTCTGCTGGTTCGAGCCGTCCGGGAACACGGTGTAGACGTCGCCGGCACCGTCTCGCCAGGATGTGAACGCGATGAGGTCGCCAAGAGGCGACCACGCGGGCTGTCCGTTGACGTTTCCCTCCGCGCCCTGAACGATGGTAGTCAGCTCCGCGCCGCCGACATCCATCACTATGATGGACCTCACCGACGGATGGGAGGTGCTATCGTGGTTGTAGGCGAAGGCTATCTGTGTCCCATTCGGGGCCCATGTCGGGTCGTATTCCTGGGCCTCCGGTCCCGTTATCGAGCTGGCGAGGTAGGTCACCTCATCACTCGCGAGATCCAGGACCAGGATATTCGGGAGCTCTGTCCCTGGGCCTTGGAAGACAATCTTGGAGCCATCGGGTGACCACCTGGGTCGATAGCCACCGGTCGTGGTGACTCGAGCCAGATTCTGCCCATCCACGTCCATGGTGTATATATCGCGCTGGCCACCGGAGATATGCTCGGAAGTTGTGTATGGGGAGGAAGAAGCAGGCGGCGTATCCTTGGTGAATGTGAAAGCATCACCAGTCCTGAGAGGACGGATACGCCATGGACGAGAATACGCGAGTTTCCGTTGGACAGCCAGAGGTATCGGATCCGTTGACAGAGTTGCTGCGCCAGGGGTCCAGAGCGCTTATCGCACGCGCGGTGGAAGCGGAGTTTGCTGCCTTCCTCACCGCGTATGATGCTGCGCTGGACGACGAGGGTCGGCGACAGGTCGTGCGCAACGGTTATCTCCCTGAGCGTGCGGTGCAGACCGGTATCGGTTCGGTGGTCGTGCGCGTTCCCCGCGCTCGTGACCGGAGTGGCTCGGGGATCGTGTTCCACTCGAATCTGCTGCCTCCTTACCTGCGGCGCACGAAGAGCATCGAGGAGCTGATTCCGTGGCTCTATCTCAAAGGCGTGTCGACCGGTGACTTCTCGGAAGCTCTTGTCGCGCTGCTGGGGGTGAATGCCGTCGGTCTGTCCGCTTCGACGGTGAGTCGGTTGAAAGAGACCTGGACCGATGAATACGAGGAGTGGAACCAACGCGACCTGAGCGGGAAGCGCTACGTCTACTTCTGGGTCGACGGTGTGCACCCGCAGGCGCGGATGGAACACCCTAACCCGTGCTTGCTGGTCATCATCGGCGCGGATGCGTCGGGTAGGAAGGAACTGGTCGGCGTCTGGGATGGTTATCGAGAGAGCGAGCAGTCGTGGCTGGAACTACTGCTGGACCTGAAACGGCGTAGTCTGACGATGGCTCCGAAGGTCGCCGTGGGGGATGGCGCGATGGGCTTCTGGAAGGCGCTGATGCAGGTGTATCCCTCGACGCGTCACCAACGCTGTTGGGTCCACAAGACCAAGAACGTCCTGAACAAGCTGCCCAAGAGCCTGCAGGCGCACGCGAAGGAACAGATCCATGCGATATGGATGGCTCCCACGCGTGAGGAAGCAGAAGCCGCTTTCGACTACTTCATCGCGGCGTATGACGCGAAATACCCCAAGGCGGTCGCGTGTCTGACGAAGGACCGGGAGGAACTCCTGGTCTTCTACGACTTCCCTGGGGATCACTGGCGACATCTACGGACCACCAACCCCATCGAGTCTACCTTCGCCACCATCCGGCTGCGGACGGCGAAGACGCGGGGATGCCTGTCGCGGAAGACGGCGCTGGCGATGGTCTACAAGCTCGCGCTGTCCGCGCAGCGAGGATGGAGACGGCTGAACAACTCGGAGCTGCTAACCGATGTCGTCGGAGGAGTCACCTTCAAGGACGGCGTCAGGACCACCGAGGATGTCCCGCCGACCGAGGAAGCCGCCTGAACTCCATACACAACTCTTGACCATATCTCCCACAACGGCCGCGTCGAGGCTGAGGCGCGTATTGAGGAGGCGGACACCGGATTCAGACACCGAGTAGCCATCGACGCGCAGATAGCCAAAGGCTTGCGTCTACGCGACTGGACCGGCACGTACGAGACGCGCGAAGAGCGCACCAGGCTCTGGGAGGATGAGAACCGCACGTGGCTGGATGCGCTCGACGACCCGTCCCTTAGGCGCCTCTACGGGAAGTCTCGCGTCGCCGATGACCTTGAGGATTGTGCCCGCCGTGGCATAACGGAACTCAGAATGGTGCAGAAGAGGCTGGCAGGGACGGCTCTCCCTCCCACCGGACCACGATCCGCCACGTCCGCGGCCGCCCGCGAGGCAGGGACGGATCCCGACCGAGCCACGGTGCGTTCGGATATGCTGGACACGGCGGAGTCGGTGACGCTGCTGCGGATTCTCATCGCTTGCCCAAGCGATGTCGTTGACGATGCCGGCCATGTCGTCGAGGCTGTTCGTCAATGGAATGTCGACAACGTACAAGCTGAGGGCGTCGCTTTGGTCGCACAGTTGGGGAGCGTCGATACCCCGCCCGGGTCAGCGGCAGAACCACAGGCGCGGGTGAACGAGCACATGGACCGATGCGGACTGCTTATAGCGCTCTTCTGGGCTCGCCTCGGCACACGCACGGAGCAGCACCGTTCCGGCACCGCAGAGGAGATCCAGCGAGCACTCGACGCGCAGCGCCAGGTGCTCGTGTACCAGTGCCACAGGGATTACCCGCATGGCCATGATCGAGACGAACTGGGCCGTTTGGACGACTATCTCGCGTCCATTCGCAGGTCCGCGTTCGTGGGCGTCTACACGGACGGCGAAGCACTACACAGGCTGATCTACCGAGATCTAACGCGGGTCGTTCGTGAGTGGAAGGCGGCCAACATCTCTGGCCGCACGCGCACCGGCCAATGGTACCAAGGCCGCTCTGGCGGCGAGGATCCCGACGAACCCAGGAGTGGCCAACGTGGCGGGGAGACGCCTGCGCCCGACGAGTCGCCAGCCCGGCCTACGACGACTGGCCCCTTGGAGTCCCAGTACCTGCGTTTCGGGCCCGTGAATACTGGGCTGATTAGCATTGTTGGCGACGGAGTATCTCCCGTCGGCCCGCAGTATCTTGTCTGTCGAGTGGAGAAGCAGCGCGTTGAGGCAGACATGCCAGCGGAATTGTGGGTCCGTCGAGAGCGTGTCGCTATCGAGCAGGAGGAGAACAGGAGGCCGCAAGGGACTATGTATGGGACGGCCCGCAGTACGGTCTGGTCCGCTTCAACGCGGGAGCGACCTCTTTCACGGAGGATCCGCAGGTAGGCCTCGTGCTGCAGCTGTCCTCCTACTTCACCTTAATGGCTACGGGATTCAGTCTGGACGAGGTCGTCGGGCCGGGCACTCTCGGAGAGAAGTACCTACATGGCTTAGACCCTACGGTAGGTGCAACTGTCAACAAATGGTTCGCGCTTGGCGTGGGCGTTACAACGGCCGTCATCAGCGCCGACGACATGCTAATGATAGGCGTACGTCGGCCCGAGCGTGAGAACCGCGTTCGCGCATCAGGATTCGACATCACCGTGGCTGAAGGCGCTCAGGTCATCGCAGATGGTCTACGAGACGGGATCGACCACGAGGAGTTGGAGTCAGCACTAGGGCTGAGCGACCTCAATCGCGCAACGCTTGAGCAGGTTCTGCAATTGGATGCGGAACGCGGGGGAGAGATTCTTCGTGAACAGATTGATCTCCATGGGGTTGCGCTCCGGGGATTAGAAGAGGAACTGGGATTAAGGGCGCATCAGGTGCGCCTCCAGATCGTCAGATTCGCTGTGGAATGGAAGACGTACCAATATGGCTTCGTTGCCGTCGCGAGGTCTGATGCCACCGCCGAGGAGATCAACTACTATCGAAACACCCGCGCCACCCACTCCAAGGATATCTGGAGGTTGGAGTGGCAGCCCATGGCCGACCTTGGGCGCATCGCCCGTTACCTAACCGATAGCGGGGATCGCATGTGGGGATTCGGCTGGGAGGCCGCGCGTGCTGCATTGTGCAGCCATCATTCGCAGGATGAGGTCACGGAGTATCTGCTGAGCCTATAGGCAACTGCCGCAGTTGACTCGCAGTGCGCGGCGGGGATAGGCCGCTGTCGGTCTCTCCAGGTCAACTGGAGTCTTTGGGTCGGGGCGAGGGGCGCTTGCGTCAGTTCTCGCTGCCCTCTGCGGGAATGGATGCGAGCGCGGGCATCCTTCTCGACGAATGTGTATTTACCTACGATGTCCTCACGCTGGACGACACCCGGTGTGCGGCGACGAGCCACGGAGTCTGCCGCCGACCTCCCGGTTCTGGGCGCCGGGGCCGTGTAACGGCGGCCTCGACGGCTGCTACCCCAGCGCCATCGCCGCCTCCGACGACTGGACCTTCGCCGGGCTGTGGGAAGGACGCATCTGCCGCTCGCCGGGCCCAGGCGAGACCTGGGAGCACGTCTACGGCGCACCAATGAAGCCTGACGCCGTCGCCGTGAGGTAGCAGGCCTTCGCTCATTTCCCGTCACGAGTGCATCCGCCCCGCCGTATTAGCTAGAGCGTGCGCGGAAGACACAATCCATGCGAGGGGTTGACGGGGTCTCTCTGCCGTGCGCACTACCCTTAGACACCCGCTACATGTCGCATGGACTCTCGGCCTTCACGCGTCCATGAATATGTCCGGCTAAGACGGCCCGAACGAGAAACAGGAAGCTCCGGCAATGCGAACTATCGCGTGGTTCGTCTCGGTAGCGGCACTGATAGGCTTCGGCATCGACGCCGCCCGCGCCGATGTGGAAGACGAAGAGGTCAACCCCTACATACAGCGGCAATTGGCCGGTCGGAAGTTGACCGAGCCCCCGTCATAGATGGCGACCTGTCGGACTCCGTGTGGCAGGAAGCCGCGACCGGCGACCGGTTCACCGACCAGAAGACGATCGAGGAACCTTCGGACAAAACGCGGTTCTGGCTAGGGTACGACGAGAGCGCCATCTACCTCGCCGTGTACTGCTACGACTCCGAACCCGACCGCATCCTCATGGAGGAGACCAAGCGGGATGTCGGCTTGTGGCGTGACGACCACATCACGTTCGAGATCGATCCGTACCACACGCACAACTGGAACGACTTCTCGTCGTTTTCGGTGAATCCGCGCGGCACGCAGAGCTCCGACATGGGCGGCGGCCGCTCCGGCAAGACGGAGTGGAAAGGCGACTGGCAGGCCGCGTCCAAAGTGACGGCGGACGGCTGGGTCACCGAGATGTCGATTCCGTGGGCGATCCTGACATACCCCAGCAAAGAAGAGCCGACTACCCTCGGCTTCAACGTCCGCCGGAGCCACGCGCGACATCACTACGAGTCGCAGTACTCGAACATCGGGCGGACATGGCGCAACGAGTGGGCGGGCGATTGGGTCGCCGTGCAACTCCCCGCGAGCGTGTTCGAGCCGGAGTTGCTCGTGCTGCCGTTCCTGGCCGCGGGCGCCGCCGAACGCGACGACGCCTTCGATCAGACCGCCCGCGGCGGCCTGGACCTGCGCTATCGGCCGACGCCGCAGCTGACGGGTCTCATGGCCGTGAACCCCGACTTCCGCAACGTCGAGGGAGAGGTCGAGGGGATCGACTTCACGCGTGGGGAACGGTTCGTCGAGGAGTCGCGGCCGTTCTTCCAGGAAGGTCGCGGCATGTTCCGCAGTTGGTCGGGCATGGGCGACTACTTCTACAGCCGCCGCATCGAGAATATCGACATGGGCGCGAAGCTGTACGGCAAGCTCGGGCAGCGGACGAACTTGGGCTTTCTCGGCGCCTTCGACTTCGCGGATCAGCACGGCGACCCATGGTCGGTGCATCGTCAGGACTACATCACGACCCTGTCGCAGGGCTTCGGCGAAGGCGCGGGCGCGTCCGTGATGGCGGTGCGCCGCGACTCCGAGCGCGAACAGAACTCCGTATGGGGCTATCAGGCGCACACGCGCATCACGCGGAACACGTCCGTGCAGGCGCGCTACGGGTCCAGCGCGTGGCGCGGCGTGGAACTCGACGAGGACATCGAGGCCGAGGTCGATTCCGACAACGCTCCGCTCGTGTATCGCCATGGCGACCTCGCGCAGCTCTCCATGGACGCGTGGAACGAGTGGTTCTTCATGAACATCGACGCCGGGTTCCTGAGCCCCGGGTTCCGATCGAGCAACGGCTTCTTCGAGTACCAGGGCCGACGCAACGCGGGCATCTTCATCAGCGGGGGTAACGAGTTCCGCGACTCCATCGTGCGCAACATGGGCGTCGATCTCTATGCGAACTACTCGGAGCGCTACACCGAAGGCAGCGGGTTCGAAGGCATGGACGCATTCCTGAGCCGCGCGGTCTCGACCATCGGCGATCGTGACTCGAACGACGCGTTCTTCCGGGACGGCGCCGGGTTCTGGGCGGGCATCTGGTTGCGGAACAACCTGTCGTTCCGGCACCACACTTCCGTCGGCCACTTCCGCGAGGAGGGCGCCGACACGTCCGACAACGACTGGTCGACAAGCTGGAGCGTCGGCTTCGAGAGCGAGGATCGAAACCGACGCGTCAACGTCGGCCACAGCTTCGGTCGCGCCGACGAGGTCCGGCGACACTTCCCGTCGGTGGGCGGGTCGTGGAAGAAGGACCGTTTCTCGATCAGCCTGAACGCGTCGTTCCTGCGGCACATCGAACAGCGGCAGCAGCACATCCTCGGGCTGAACTACGACATCTCCGAGACGATCGGCATCGGCGGTCGGCTCGTGTTCCGTCGTGACGACATCGCCGACGAGAACACCTGGAACCCCTACATCTCGTTCCGTCGCTCCGGGGAAACCGGGATCGAGACGTTCCTCATCCTCGGCGATCCCAGCGGCGATACGTTCACTCCGCGTATGGAGGGGAAGGTTCTGTTCCCCCTGTAGGGTCGCGGCCCTGAGGGATCGCGTCCACGACGGGAACGCCGTACCCCAGAAGACCGTCGCGCCGGGCCTCTGCTGTCGCAGACGACACGTCGTCCGTCGCTGCATCCCCACGACAGACGTGTGCCGGTGACTGGGCTGGCTATCGCTGCCGACACCGGCGCCCGCCCCATACGCCACGATTTAGCGGCGCATAGCGTATATTTGCGACCGTACCACAAAAACACAACGCTTTTCGCCCCACACAGGTAAACCTGCCCTCCTCTCACGATGTTTGAAGTTGCGGGAGCCGCGGACGGGCGGCTCGTCGCGCGGGCATCTACGCAACCGGAGAACAGGGCGATGCGCTCGACGACGATCAGCAGTGTGACAGCGCTCCTCGCCGCGGCCGTGCTGGCGACAGCGGCGTGCTCGGAGGCGGTCGAGGAGCCCACCGGCGTCCCATCCTCCTACACGCCGCCCACGCGCGCCGAGATACTACAAGGCGCGTTGGAGGCTGGACTGAGAGCCGTCCACGGAGTCGGCGCCTCGGCTGCGGTCATCACCGACGACGGGGAGATGTGGACCGGCGCCGCCGGCATCTCGCATCCGGGGACGCCGGTCACGCCGGACATGCTGTTCGACATGGGTAGCGCCGGCAAGAACCTGTTCGCCTCCCTGACCCTCAAGCTCGTCGAAGAGGGCGCCCTGTCGCTCGAAGACCCGATCGGGAAGTACCTCGACATCCCGTGGCCGAACGTGGACCAGAACATCACGATCCGGCAGTGCCTCGACCACACGAGCGGTCTGTACATGCTGATCGAGCACCCGATGTTCGGCGGGCCGTACGAGTCCATCGACTTCGACAGGTGCTGGACGGTGGACGAGATATTCACCACGCTAAGCGACACACCGTACTTCCCACCGGGCGGAGGCTGGCACTACACGCAGGCAGGTTACATCCTCGGCACACTGATCGTCGAGGAGGTCACCGGCTCCACGACTCCGGTGGAGATCCAGCAGCGGCTTCTGGACCCCCTCGGCATCGACGGGATGCTGCTCGACCTCAGTGAGCCGACACCCTCGCGATTCGAGATCGCACACAACTGGGTCGACACGGACGGCGACGGAGAACGCAAGGACGTGTCCCACCATTCACGGGAGTGGATAAGATCCAACTCCCGGATTCTCTACTACACGCGCGCGGGCGACTTCGCCCTCTGGACCCACGCGCTCTTCAGCGGCGACGTGCTGCAGCCCGACTCGCTGCAGGAGATGCTCCGGTTCCACGCGTCGCTCCCTGGCAAGGAGATCATCGACGGGTATGGGCTGGGCGCGGCAAGGCTGTATGTCGACGGCGTCGAGCTGTGGGGACACTCCGGCTCGATCCCGGGCTACGGCTTCGTGGCGTACCACTCGCCCCAGCACGGCGTGACCGTGGTGGTGATGATGAACTACGACCCTGATCCGCGCTACGAGGAGTACCCGGGGGAGATATTCCTGCGCCTCTTCGCCGCGGCGACACGCCTGTGACGTCGGAGTCCATGGTACCGATCGAATCACGCTGCAGCGGGCGGCAGGACGGGCGGTAGAGAGTTCACTCCGTCGCCATTCGTCGAGGAAGGAACGGGAAGATGCACCTACGTAAGAGCCTATGGTCACGGATTCGGCCTCGCTTTAGCACTCCGGCGCTGCTCGCGAGCCCCCCGGCCGGGCGGTTCCTGCGCCGTTGGCAGCACTAAGTAGCCAGCCAGAAGTTCTGGCTGAGTATGCCTGCTGTGCGAAGTCTGTCTCGTCCTGACATGTCTTCGAG
>NYYJ01000158.1 GCA_002686755.1 Verrucomicrobiales bacterium | reverse complement strand
CGTGGACGCCTCAGACGAGGACGGCGACAACCTCACCGTGACGGCCGGCGCCCTGCCCGACGGCTCGACGTTCGACGGCTTGACCTTCGTCTGGACGACCGCGCGCGGTCAGTCGCAGGCAGACGCCTACGCGATCGCTCTTACCGTTTTCGATGGGAACGGTGGACAGGCGGAGACGACCGCGCAAGTTACCATCCTGCAGGCGGCAAACCGAAACCCCGCGATCGCAACGATCGACGACGTCACGGTCGTCGAGGGCGCGACGGTGAGTGTCACCGCGGTCGTGACAGACCTCGATGGCGACCAGACGCAGATGGAGGTGCAGACCGACTTCCTCGCGTCGAACATGTCCGTTGATCAGGCGACGGGCGAAATCATCTTTGCGACCGAAGCCGGCGTCGAAGGCGCGGGTGAAGGTTTCTACCCGGTCACCGTTCTGGCGACGGACACCCGCGACGGCCAGACGATGGTTACATTCCTTTTGGCGGTGGACCCACTGCAGGCGACGGACACGCAGGAGTTGGTGATCCGCGCTGCGCTGGTGAGTCCGAAGCTAGGTACCGCGGAAGACACGTTCTCGTTCGCCGCCATCGTGACCACGCTGGGCGGTGACCCGGACAGCGTAACGCTGACGGTGGTGTCGGCCGATGGCACCTCCCAGGAATCGGCCATGGGGCCCGTCGGCGCGGCCGCGGCGACCGGGGCACGGTATGCCGTGGACCTGGTGCTACCGCCTGGCACGTACACGTTCACGGTGACCGCGGTCGCCGGGGCTGAGAGCGCGACGCGGGACGAGGCCGGTCCCGTCGTCGAGGAAGCGTTGATCGACATCTCGAACGCCGTCATAAGCGGCTCGACGGAAGACATCTCGGTGCAGTTCGACCTGTCGAACCCGAACCCCGGTCAGACCGTCACGCTCGGCGTGGAATTCCGTAATGTAGACACAGAAGCGTGGCTACCCGCGAGCGTGTCCGGCTCCATCAGTGCGCTCAGAACCGGCTCACACGCGTTCACGTGGCATTCCACCCAGGATATCCCAGACGCTCTCGGCGAGACGTACCAATTACGTCTAACCGCCGGGACGAGCGGGGAACGCATCTCGGACGGCTTCCGTCTCGTGAACGCGTCACTGACGTCGCCGGCGCTTGATGAACTCGTGCCGTCCGCCGATTCCAGCCTCGTTATTACAGGCGCGAGCGAAATTCTCCATGCGGATATCGACATCTTCTTGGATGACCAGAACGTCGGGACCACTCAAGTCGAGGACGACGGGATATTCCGCTTCGTGACCGCGGATCTGCAGCCGGGAACGTACGAACTGCGTGCCACGGCCTCCATACTTGGGGTCAGCAGCGTGAAGTCCGTGCCCGTGGAAGTGGTCGTCGACTCGGCTCCTCCGACACTGGAGGTCATCAGCCCGGAGCGCGGGAGCGAAGTCCCGACGCTGGAGCCTCTCATCACCTTCCGCGTGGACTTCGGCCTCAGTGGAGGCGATCCGGCGGACGTGGCCGTCACCCTGAACGGCAAACCCACCGCAGTTACATTCGACGGGACGAGTCAGCTTTATTCGGTTCGCGAGAAGCTGTTCGACCAGCGCCTGTACGTGGCGTCTGTGCGCGCGTCCAAGTTCAACGGGCTCACCCTAAGCAGCGCCTGGGCGTTCACGGTGAATCTGGCCGCGGGCGACGAGATCGCTCCGATGGCGGTCAGCTCCGAGCCGACGGGCTCCATCAACGAGAACTCCCCAACCGTTAAGGTTGTGGTCAGCGACGGCGAGACCGGGATCGACACCGAGAGCGTCGAGGTTCTGCTAAACGGCGTCCCGGTTGCAACGACCTATAGTCCGAAGGACGAGAACAGCGGATCCGCCGTGGGCGTCCCGACCGACCCGCTTGAGGACGGGGACTACACGGCATCCGCGACGTTCACCGATCTGGCGGGCAACACCGGGGATACCGAGTGGAGCTTCACGGTGGACACGACGCCACCGGCCGTACCCACGTTCACGTCGCCGACCCCCGCCGATGCGTCCGCGACAACAAGCGTCGCTACCTTCACGGTCGAGGGTATCGCCGACCCGGAGTCCGAAGTCGTCATTGTGGTCGGCGGCACGGTCGCCGGGACGGCGACTCCGGGCGCGGATGGGGCATGGGCGTTCAGCGTGGACCTCGCGGCGGGGACCACCGACGTCCGGACGCAGGCGCGGGACGCCTTGAAGAACGTTTCCGAGCTGTCGGACACCGTCAGCATCGTGCTGGACGCGGAACTCCCGCAGATCATCCTAGCCGCCCCGGCGCTGGAGGCGGCCACGCCAAACCTGCTGCCGACATTTAGCGGCAGCGTCACCGACGCGCTCAGCGGCATCGATCCGGCGAGCGTGACTTTGGAGATCGACTCAGCTCCCGTGGGCGTGACCTTCGACGAGGCGGCGGGGACGTTCTCCTACGACGCCGTAGCGCCCTTCGAAACCGGGACGACGATCCAGGTTCGCATCGCCGCGACGGACGGGGCGGGCAACGCCGCTGAAATCACGGGATCGGTGACCTTCGACGCGACACTGTCGGACATCACTGCCCCGTCGATACTCAACCCACAGATCAACGGCATCGGCCTCGTCGCCGGCACCGCGACGCTCATTCAGACGTCCGACGCGACCATCCAGTTCACCGTAACCGACGACCTGTCCGGCGTGGAACGCGTGTTCGGAACCCTCGACGGTGCCGAGGTCGAGTTCACGGTGTCCGACACGTCCGCGACGCTCACGCTGGCCGGGCTCGCGGAGGGGTCGCACGTCCTGCTCGTGAGCGCGACGGACGTCGCCGGCAACGCCGGAGAGCCGCAGCAATTCGACTTCATACTGGACGTCGGGACGACGCCACCTGTCCTGACAGCGCCGGCGCTGACGAACGCGCCGGACCTCGTCGTGCAGGGGACTGGCATTGAGGACGGAGCCACGGTTAACGTGCTGGTGAACGGCGTGCCGGTTGAGACCATCGTACAGGGCGTCGCGTTCCAGACGGGCGTCGTAAGCCTGCAAGAGGGTGAGAACACAATCACCGCCACCGCTACGGACGCCGTCGGGAACACGGCCGACGGTGAACCCATCACCGTTACTCTGGACTCTACGCCACCTGAATTGGCCTTCCTCGCGCCGTTGTCCGACTCGACGGTGAACGCTTCAACGGACACCATCGTGATTTGGGCGAGCGACGCGGTCGGCCTCGACACGACTCGCGTCGATTTGACGGTCGACGGCGGCACTGTGTCGCCCTCGGTCGGCGGGGACGGGACGATCACATATGTCGCGGCCGCGCCGTTCGCGTCATCCGGGACGGACAAACCGGCGTCGCACTTCGCATCCATTGTCGTCGGTGATCTGGCTGGGAACACATCCCGACTTGGCGCGCAGTTCTTCGTGGACGGCACAGCTCCGACGGTGCAGGGATTCATCCCGGCCGCCAACGAAGTCGTTCCGAGCCTTGAGCCGTCGATCTCTGGCACGATCGTAGCGACTGATCTCGACCTGAGTTCGGTGGACGTGCTCGTCGGGCCGCAGGACACGACGCTGTCGTCGATCGTCGGCTCCCCGAACTACGAGTTCGACCCCAGGACGGGTCAGTTCTCCTTCTTTCCACTGCTTGAAGACAAGACGACGTATCAGGTAGTCGTGAGCGCTGCGGACAAGGTCGGAAACATCGTCGTAGCGACGTGGGAGTTCGTGATCGACACCGAGGCGGAGGACACAACAGAGCCGTCTACGACGGTCCTTTTCCCGCAACCAGGCGAGAACATCAACGAGGTGAGTCTGGATATCCTCTCTTTCGCCGTGGGGGACTCGGCGGGCATCGGCTCCGTGACGATGTTCGTCAACGACCCGACAGGAACCAGCCCCCTGTCTATCGGGCAGCTCGAGGAGGAGGGCACCGCGAAGTTCAATCGGAGGACGGGCGTCATACGTATCTTCGGACGGCGTCTCCTCGCGCCTAGACAGGGAGCGCGTGGTGGATTCAGCTTCGACCCACTCGAACTGAACGCCCTCGAGCGTAGCCTCACGGGCGGCGACAACGCCTCATTCGATCCACTCGAGCTGAACGCCCTTGAGCGTTCACTGGGCGGGGATGCGGGTGGCGCGGACATCGGCGCCCTGGAACAATCGCTGGGAGCCAACACCGGTATGTTCGGAGCGGGTGACAACACGATGGGCGTCAACGTGCTGGACCTGTCGGGTAACATCTCCTTCGCCTCGTGGTCGTTCGCGGTCACCCTCGATCCTCCGGCTGCGCCGACATTTTCGGCAGCGACCGCGCTGCGGAACTCCCGCTCGGCGTCGTTTGACGGCGTGATACCGGGATTGGTCGTCAGCGGCGGTCTGCCCCTTACCGTGGCGCTACGCGTAAACGGCACTTCTTCGGGCATCGTCACCGTCACCTCGGTGGACGGCGAGTTCACGTTCGACAACGTGAATCTGTCGGACGGCGACAACCTCATCACCGCCGTGGCGCAGGACTCCGCGGGCAACCTCAGCGACCGCTCAGACACGCTCACAGTCGTGCTGGATGAGGTTGCGCCGACGGTCGCCATCGATCCCGTCGCCCCCGAGGCGAGTTCCACCTTCTTCACCATCACCGGCTCGATCAGCGACAACCAGCCCGTCGATCTCGGATCGGTCGTCTTGCACGTCAACGACGACGAGATCGAACTGAGCAAGTCCCAGGGACGCTTCACGCAGAGCCTGACGCTCGGGGACGGCAGCAACACGCTCCGCGTCGTGGTTCAGGACGCCGCGGGGAACGAGACGACATCGGACACGTACACCGTGACGCTGGACCTCGCGGCGCCGACGACGGCGCCGGAGAACATTACCGCGCTGCCGACGGCGGATGGGCGCGGCATCAGGCTCGGATGGACGGCCGACGCCAACGCGGCTACCTACAACGTCTATCGCTCTTTGGTCGCCTTCGATGACGCGTCGGGCCTGACCCCGGTCGCAGCGAGCGTCGAGGGCACGGGATATACGGATACCACCGTGCTTTCGGGCCGGATTGTCTACTACGCCGTTGCCTCCGTCGACGGTGCCGGGAACAGCGACGCGAGCGTCCTGTCGCCGGTGCTGCCGGTGGCGTTGATGAAGGCCGCGGGCGGTGTTGCGGCGCTGGAGGACGGCACGTCGCTGCGCGTGCCCCGCAGCGGCCTCTTCGCGAACGCTCTACTTACCGGCACGGTGGAAATCTCCACGCCGTTGTCCACGCCGGAACTGGGCGCCGGAATCGACGGCACCGCGCGCGAGGTGGTCGTGCTGACGTCTAGCGGCGCGATCCTGCAGGCGTTCAACCTACCGGCGGCCCTGACGCATCGAGTGCCCGTGGGTATTCCGATAGCAGCCGACTCGCCTCGGACGTATCGACTCGTCACACAGGACTGGGAAGGACTCACGAGCGCGACGAACGCGCCATTACGCACCGTGACGGCGGACATCCCGGGATCCGGCGTTTACCAACTCGGTGAACCAGCTAGCGCAGCCCCATGGGACGTGAACGGCGATGGCACGGTGAACATCGTCGACCTCGTGACCGTGGCAAGCGTCTTTGGGCAGTCCGTGAGCGCGGGAGATCCGGCGGACACCAACGGGGACGGCGTCGTGAACATCATCGACCTCGTCACCGTGTCCACGCACTTCGGCGAGACGACCGGAACGGTCAACGCCTCGGCGCCCGCCGCCGATGGCGACCCCGTAGTTACCCTGTACACACGGGTCGTTGAGTTACGCGGCGGGAGGGATGAGGTTGTGGTCGTGGTCGAGTCGTCGGTGAACCTGGCGGGGTACGAGATGGTGATCGACCCAGGGGCCGGGGAGATCAAGTCGATGACGCACGGCGACGTGTTCGGCCGCGAAGTGTTCTGGATGGACCCCGCGCCCGTGGAGGGCTCTACGCGCATCGCGGCGGTGAGATTGGACCTCGCGTCGACAGGCATCCCTGTGAGGATGACCGGGATCCTGACGCGCCTGTCACTCTACGGCGCTTCGACCAGCGGAGAGGACATGCTGCGGCTACGCGACATCCGCTTCACCGATCGGAAGGGCGAGCTGCTCCCGTATAGGATCGTTGCGCCGCCGGTCGTGGATCAGCGATTCCGCACAGCGCTGCTGCCCAACTACCCGAATCCCTTTAATCCCGAGACGTGGATACCGTTCTCGCTGTCCCAGGCAAGCGAGACCACGCTACGCATCTACGACATCGACGGCCAGGTCATCCGCACGCTGGAACTGGGAGCGAGAGAGGCCGGGTCCTATGCGTCGCGGGAACGCGCCGCCTACTGGGACGGACGAAACGACCTCGGAGAGAAGGTCGCCAGCGGCGTATATTTCTACGAACTCAGCGCGGACGCCTATCGAGAGATCCGAAGAATGGTGATTCTGAAGTAGCGGAGAGCGCGTCTTGCGGTGCCACCACTGATCCTCACCGTCCCCGGGAAATAGCCACGCCGCCGCGTGACGCTGTGCGCGCCGCGGTCGGGGCCAGCTGCTACCGCCATAACGGGAGCCACGCGTGCGAGATCTTGGCCCGAAAGAGCATCCAAGGGACGACGACCCCGAACGCCTGGACGACGCCGGGCCACCCCTGAAGGATGTCAGAGCCCGGACGCGTGGGTCGGGACTGAGCCGGGAGGACCAGGCTCGCGTCGAACGCGAAACCGACATCGTGCCGCTTCAAGAGGCCATCGAAAGCGGAGCTGTGCGACTGGAGCGCCTGCCCGGAGGCCGCGCCTGGATCCTCAAGGAAGGCATCACGGCCGGCCTAATGAGGATCATCCCCGCCCCGATCGCCGGCGACGCCACCCGACCCGAGCTATCCGACCCACATGGCCAGGACTTTCGCTTCTAGACCGGGTGAGGGCGTCGGTACGCCGTCGGCATTCCGAATCGCTCTCGCAGGTAGTCGGTGAAGGGTCGCCTCTTCGCCTCGTATACGGTGATCCCCAGAGACCGCGCTCGTTCCCACAGGAGCAACCATGCGGCGATGGCGCAGTGGATGTGGTTCCGTTGGGATCGCTGCTTGCGCGCCTGACATCGCTCGATGCCGGTCAACTGCTTCAGTTCCCGGTAGAACTGCTCAATCTTCCAGCCGTATCCGAGGACCGCTTCCGCAGTGGTCCGGCTTTGTAGATGCAGTTGGTTGGTCATGTGGAACTCCGTCCACTTCGTGCCGTCGGGCAGACGACGGACGATCCGAAACAGACGCACCCAACCAAACGCGCGCAACCAGACCATCTGTCCGGCGTCCTCTTCCTCGTCAGACCACCCAAGCGCATCCACGCGCTGGTAGACCCCTTGCTGGTCCACAAGCGAAACCATCCGGTTCTTCTTCACCCGAGTGAAGAACCACAGGTCTGCGCGATGGATCATCTTGAGCAGCGCGACGGTCGCATACCAGCCATCGAACAGAACCCAGTCAGCGCAGAAGTCCCGTTCCAGCGCTTTGGCAAACATGTCCCGAGCGTGGTCGACTGCTCGGCGTCAATTACTTTTCCCCTTCAGCGACAATTAGAATTCCCGATCGGTTCCTTGTGTTCGGGGACGCAGTCCCCGG
>NYYJ01000157.1 GCA_002686755.1 Verrucomicrobiales bacterium | reverse complement strand
TTGCGCTGCCAGCGCTTGGCCAAGCGCAGGAGGCCAAGCGGCCCAACCCGTTGGCCCCGATCAAGGATGCGCCGGGATTGCCGCGCGTGCTGTTGATCGGCGACTCGATCTCCATTGGCTACACGCTGCCGGTACGTGAACGGCTCAAGGGCAGGGCCAACGTCCACCGCATCCCGGCGAACGGCGGCCCGACGATTCGCGGGTTGGTGCAGCTCGATGCGTGGCTTGGCGATGGCAAGTGGGATGTCATCCATTTCAACTGGGGCCTTCACGACCTGAAGTTCATGCCGCATGGCAAGCGGCAGGTGACGCTCGCGGCGTACGAGAGGAACATCGACTCGCTCGTCCGGCGGCTCAAGCAAACCGGTGCCAAGTTGATTTGGCGCAACACGACGCCGGTGCCGGAGGGGGAGCTCAGGCCAAGGCGCATCCCGGTGGATGTCGAACGCTACAACGCCGCGGCCAAGCGCGTGATGCAGAAACACGGCATCCCGATCCATGACCTGTACGCATTTGCGCTGGCCCGGTTGGGGGAAATCCAGCGGCCGGTGAACGTGCATTTCACGCCGGAAGGGTCGGCCGCCCTCGCTGGCGAGGTGGCCCGGGTCATCCTCGATGCATTGAAATAATTGTGTTCCCCAAAAAAAATCTGCCCTTGGCCAAGGTGTTGCGTTAGCTTCCGCGCATGAACGCAACCACTCGATTTCGGGGGATTGCCATGCTCGGCCTGGGGCTCGGGCTGGCCTTGGGCGGCAACGCGGGCAACTGGCCGTCGTGGCGCGGGGACTTGGCCGGCTCCGGCTTGGCCAAGGGCGAAACGGTGCCGCTAAAGTGGGATACGAAAAAGAACGTCCGCTGGCGGGTGCCACTGCCGGATCGCGGCAACAGCACGCCGGTCGTCTGGGGCGACAAGGTGTTCGTTACGCAGGCGATCGACGCCGACAAGCGCCGCACGGTGATGTGCTTTGACAAGCGCACCGGCGAGCTGCTGTGGCGCAGCGGCGTCACCTACTCCAAGGCGGAAAAGACGCACAAGACCAACCCGTACTGCTCCGGTTCGCCGGCGACCGACGGGCGCATCGTGGTGGCCAATTACGCCTCGGCCGGGGTCGCCGCGTACGACCTTGAGGGGCAGCAGTTGTGGCACCGCGACCTCGGGCCGCAGGAGCACATCTGGGGCAACGGCACCTCGCCGGTGTTGTTTGGCGATCTCTGCATCATTTATCACGGGCCGGGACCGCACTCGTCGCTCCATGCGCTCGACAAGCTGACCGGCCGCACGGTCTGGACGCGCAAGGTCGAGGAGAAGGATAACCCGGATCGGGTCGATGGTTTTCGTGGGCGAAACGGCGGCATCATCGGCGCATTCACAACGCCGATCGTCATCGAGGCCAACGGCCGGGCGGAGTTGATCCTTAGTCGTGCGAACGCGCTGCAGGCGTTCAAACCGGAGGACGGGAGCGAGCTTTGGCACTGCAACGGACTCAACCCGCTCATCTACACTTCGCCGGTCTACGACGGAAACGTGCTGCTGACGATGGGCGGCTACTTCGGGGCGTCGTTCGCGGTGAAGCCGGGCGGCAGCGGCGACGTCACGGCAAAGCGGTTGTGGCTCGATCCGCGCTCGAAAAAGAATCGGCTGGGCTCTCCGGTGGTTCGCGACGGCCACGCTTATTTCGTGAACATGTCCGGCTTCATGGAGTGCGTGAACCTGAAGGACGGCCGGGTCGTCTACGAGGAACGCCTGCCGTCCACCGGCAACAACGCCGCCGCCTGGGCATCGCCGATCCTCGTTGGCGACCGGGTGTACGTGACCAACCAGTCCGGCGACACGCACGTGGTGCGCGCCAGCCCGACGTTTGAGGTGTTGGCGACCAACTCGGTGGGCGAGTATTCGAACTCGACGTTGGCGGTGTCCGACGGGGCGCTGTATCTACGCACGCACAAAGGCCTGTGGTGCATTGGCCGACCAGCCGGCAGGTAGACCAGGCGCTTGGCCAAGCGGGACTTGAGCCGCAGCCTTGAAACCAAGGCGCTACGGCGACTATAACGGGGCATGGACTTTTTTGTTCTGGCAGCGGTGCCCGCGATCAAGGCGCAGACCGCCTGGCAAATATTGCAACAGGGTGGGCCGATGGTCTGGGTGTTGTTGCTCGTCTCGGCGATGGCGACGACGGTGTTTCTCGAGCGTCTCCTCAATTACCGCCGTATCCAGATCAACACCACCGAGTTCATAGCGGGGATTCGGGCCAACCTGAAAAACAACTCCAACGTCGTCGAGTTGGTTGCGATCTGCGACGCCACGCCGGGGCCGGTGGCGCGCATGACCAAGGCGGCCATCCTGAACCGCGAGTTGTCGCGGGAGGAATTGCGCGAGCTGCTCACCGACCACAAGCGCGTCGAGGTGGCCCGGTTGGAAAAGCGGCTGAACATGCTCGGCACCATCGCACAGATCGCGCCGCTGCTGGGCCTGCTGGGGACGGTGTTGGGATTCATCCGGATTTTTCGAGGTGTGTGGCAGGAGGGCAACTGGGTGCTGGCCGAGACGCTGGCCGGCGGTGTCTGGGAGGGGCTGGTCTGCATGGCGCTTGGGCTGGCTATCGCGATCCCGTGCTACATCGCATTCAACTACCTCGTCGGACGCAAGAACGACTTGGGCGCGGACATCGACAGGATTTCCTCCGAGATCCTCAGCATCATCACCGTGGAAATGCCGCCGTCCAAGCCGTCGGGCGCGGCCAAGGCGCGGCCGACCCGCAAGACGCCCGCCCGCCCGGCTGACAAATGAACCATCACGGCGACATTCGACCCATCCACGGGCGGCTCGATGTCGCCCCATTTGTGGGGGTGTTTTTTTTGATGCTGCCGCTGCTGTTGTTTCACACCTCTCTTGTGTTCAAGCCGGGCATCGAGGTGGACATCAATATCAATCTGCCCCTCTCCTCACAGCGAACCAGCGTGGGCGACCCGTCACTCGCGGTGGCCGTCGACGCGAGCGGGAAAGTTTATTTTCGCGGCGAAACGCTGAAGGACTTCGTTTTCCCCCTGTCGGTGAGAGAGGAGGAGGAGAGCCTTCCCCTTTCCGAACTGCTGGTCAACCGTCGACGGGACTTGGATCCCAATATTGTCCGGCACTCGGTGGAGCAGGGTCGGGTGCGCTACAGAAACGGCCGCTTGGCCCGGCTGGACGACCAGTTGAAGGCGGGGCAGCAGGTGGAACTGGAGCTGCCGTGGACGGAATTGCTGCGTCCGAAAATCATTGAAGCCATCGAGCAGGGCGGCCTGCAGCCGGGTGAGGTATCGCTTTTGATCCAAGCGGACAAGGCGGTGCGCCATGAGCTGATCATTGATTTGTGCACGATGGCCGGGGAGATCGGGGTGGGGCGGGTTCTCCTGGCCTCGCGCCCGTCCGACTTTTCCCGGCCATTCGATCCGCCAACCCGCACGGAGCCGTGAGTGACCCGCTGCCAACCAACAAGCCGCTCGAGGGTTGGTCCAACCGGGCGGTGGGCGTCGGGGTGGTGGTCGTTTTCGCGGCACAATTGGGTGTGTTTTTTTGGTTGGGAAGCGACCCTCTCGAGCCGGTAACCCCGTCCCCCCACGCGCCGCTGAGCTTGATGCCGGAGATCATGCTGACGCCCGACACCGGCCCGGGGGCGGCGTTCAGTGACCCGACCCTGTTCGCTCGGCCAAACCGCCGCGGTTTCTCCGGGACTGCTTGGAGCCGGTTCCCCGGCGTGGAGCATCAACTCATCGACTGGAGCGAGACTCCCCGCTTGCTCGACAGCCAACCGGCCACGCTTGGGGCCGCCTTCCGGGAGGCGCTGCCGGGGCACCTGGCCGTGCTGTCCGGCGTCCCGGCCAAGCGCTTGGCCAAGCCCGCGGCGGTGGCGCCACCGCCGTTGGCTCTGCGGGCAACTTCTGAACTGGAAATCCTCGGGAGCCTGGCCAAGCGGCCGCTGGTGCGCACGGTGTCCGTCCCGGCGCTCCCGCACGACGAGGCACTGCGGCGGACGCAAGTCCGGATCGGTGTGAACACGGATGGCTACGTGGTCTCGGCCACGGTGCCAGAGCGCTTGGCCAAGGGCGACGCGCAACAGGCCGCCGCCGACCGCCGTGCGGTGGACCTGCTCCGGGGCATCCGGTTTGAGCCGGCCAAGCGCGCCCGGTTCGATCGACCCGACCAGCCGGGTGCACTGGAGTGGGGCGAGGCGTTGTTCCACTGGCGAACCGTGGCCCCTGCCAAGCCGTCAAGCTGATGTTCCCCGGTCAACTCATCTTCCTCTGCTTCGCCGTCGTGATCAGCCTGCTCGGTGTGTTCGTGCTGCTGTACGAGTTTCGCCGCAAACGTTTCGAGCCGGAGCCGACCGAAGATCACGTGTTTCGCTGTGAAGAGTGCGCCTACGTCTATACGGACGATCCTGACGTGGATCGATCCCGCTGCCCGGAGTGCGGGTTGTTCAATTCGCCGTTCGTTTTTTAGCAGCGCTCGGGATCAGCGCTCGTAGACGATCAAGGCACCGTAATCGTCCAGGTACTTTTGCGTAGTGGCGTCGAAGTGAGCGTAGTTTACCGTCTGAACGCTGATAATTTGTTCTCGGGTAAACTTCCCTATAAACTCGTTGACAGCCTCGTCAAACTTGTCCTGGCCCAGTTCGATGCAATCGCCACGCTTGATGGTCTTGACACGGATTTTGCCGTCTCCTGAGATCTCCTCTTTTTTTGTGCTTTCCTTTTTTAGCTGTACCTCGCCGCCCTCGTGCACCGGCACGGCCAGTTTTTTGGCCTCCGGTTCACTGGTCACCGGCGGGGTGGGCGGTTCCGACTCCACTTTTTTAACGTTTTCATCGCCGGCCGCAGGGATTTGGATCGGCTTGTTGCAGGAAGGGCATTCGATCTCCGAGCCGGTGAGGGTCTCGTCTGTCGTCAGGTTTTGCCCGCACTGTGGACAGTTAAAGTTCAAGTCTGCCATGGCGATTCAAGGTTGCTGTACGGCTGGAGCCTGCCCCCGGCGGCCCGGCTTGGCCAGTCAAAAAAACCGCTTTTTGGAGTTGATTACCCCGCATCGGATGGCAATCTTTCGAGACCGCCTTCAATAAAGCCTTATGATCACAGACAATTTTAATTGCCATGTCTTAAGCGAGTCCCGCCGCAGGGGGTTCACGCTGATCGAGCTGCTGGTGGTGATCGCCATCATCGCCATCCTGGCGGCCTTGCTCCTTCCGGCCCTGGCACAGGCCAAGGCCAAGGGACATCAGATCTTCTGCATGAACAATGAGAAGCAAATGGGCATCGCCCTGCAAATGTACGTGTCCGATAACGCCTATTATCCGGGGCACTGGGATGCCCGGGCCAGAATCGGCAAATCCAAGTACACCGGAAACCTGCTCAACAACGCCATTGCTTGGCCGGGGCGTCTGTACGGTTACGCGGAAAGTACGGAACTGTTTTTCTGCCCGGCAAAAAAAGGCAACGGCGCCGACCGGTTCCGGTGGAAGGATTACAAGGGTAAGGATGCCACGAAGAAGGATCCGGCGTTTCCATTCAACCTTTACCCCGGCGGCGGCGCGTTTTTCACCTACGGCTACAACGACTGGGGTGTGCGTGAGTTTCAGAGGGTCAACGGCCGCACGCTGGGTCTCGGTGGGGATATAACGGGTGAGAAAGACTTGATCCCCGAGAGCACGGTGCGCGTGCCCTCGGACATGGTTTGCATCTCCGATACACAGGCGGACGGGACATGGGATTGTGCAGTCGATCCGTGCGACGGCGGAAACTTCAACAATCCCGCCAGGGAATGGCCCAGCAAGCGGCACACCCTTGGGTCCAACATTCTGTTGGCCGATGGACATGCCGAGTACCACAAGATGATGGATTTGGTAGCCCGCAAGCCTAATGGTGCATTCAAGCCTGACGCTGCAAACATGCTAAGGCGATGGAACAACGACAACCAACCGCACCGGGAGTGGTGGTAAGCCGCAGATGAAGGACATGGCCAAAGTGGGGCTTTCCATTGCTGCGATCGTTCTTTGCGGGGGCTTCATTGTTAAATCTGTTATCTCGTCGGGAAAGAGCGCCGACTTCCCCGACGGCGGCACCTGGACCGAATGCAATGCCTGCGGGGAGATGCAGTTAATCGACCCCGAGACACGCGGCCGGTTTTACGACGACAACCCGAGCCAGATGGGCCAGCCGATGGTTTGCCCCATGTGCAAAAGAGGTCGTCTGAAGGATGGCCTTAAATGCCCATTGAACGGCTGTTTTTACATTCAAGCCGGACAGATGGCGGATGGTCGGCCGGTCTGTCCCAAATGTAAAAAGCCTTTGCCCTAATGCGCTTGGCCAAGCGCTTGAACTTTAATTTGAATCGAACCTACCAATCACAATGAACACCCCAAACACGATCAACCGATACGCCTTCACGTTAATCGAGCTGCTGGTGGTAATCGCCATCATCGCCATTCTGGCGGCATTGTTGCTGCCGGCCTTAGCCAAGGCCAAGGCCAAGGGGCAGGGCGCCTACTGCCTGAACAATACCAAGCAATTGACCTTATGTTGGGTAATGTATGCCGGTGACAACGATGATTATTTGGTGAGTAATTCCATAAGAGGAGGGAACAAGAACTCCTGGATTGATCCCGCGTATAATATGCGAAACAAAGCTCATGCTCAGGATACGAGGCACCTTGAACAAGGAAAGTTGTTTAAGTATAATGATTCTTTAGGAATATACAAATGCCCGTCCCAGCCGAAGTTGGGTCAAGGCAATAGTGGTTACTATCCGGTTCGTAGTTATTCAATGAGTGGTCACATAGGTGGTGTGTTCGCCGAGATATCCTGGGTGCAAGGGGCACAGTATCCGCCGCGTGTGAAAATGTCCGATATCACGAGCCCACCACCATCACAGTCATTTGTATTTTTAGGTGAGCACGAAAATACAATTGATGATTCCTTTTTTGCGATTCCAGTGTATGCAGCAAACCATTGGCAGAACTCTGTGTCCTATTGGCACAATGGTGGCGGAACTTTCGGGTTTGCTGATGGCCACTCTGAAAATAAAAAGTGGGTGCACAGCAAAACAAAATCTCCCAACCGAGGTTGGAATTTTGCTCCCACTCCCGGCGGTGACCACGATTTACTTTGGGTTAAAGAGCGAATTCTCATCGATCCCAAGAAGCCGACTATCCCCCACTAGGGAGCCAACTTCGCCCTCGACACCCGCGCCGCTGCCATCGACCATTGGCCGATGCAGGAGATTCAATCCGTCCGGCTTACCCGCGAATGCGAGGTCACGCAGATCCCTTCCGGGCAGCGGATGACCATGGGCGCCGACACGCCGGTCGACATCACCCAGTCGCTCGGCGGCGTGTACACCGTGCGCTCGCCGCAGGGGCTGTTCCGCGTCGATGCCTGCGACGCCGACGCGCTTGGCTTTGCGGTGCCGGAATCGGCCAAGCCGGGCGACTCCGGTGAGCCGGCCACCGAGCCTGAGGTGTGGGAGGCGCTCAAGCAGGTATACGACCCGGAAATCCCGGTGAACATTGTCGATCTCGGCCTCGTGTACGACCTCGTCTTGGAGGATATGCCGGAGGAGGCCGGCCGGCGGGTACAGATGAAAATGACCCTCACCGCTCCCGGCTGCGGCATGGGGCCGTCGATCGCCGCCGACGCCCAAAACCGCATGCTCGCCCTGCCGGGAGTCGACGACGCCAGCGTCGAGGTCGTTTGGGATCCGCCGTGGCACCAGTCGATGATCACCGAGGAGGGGAAGAAAATCCTGGGCATCGCCTGACCGATTTGTTGCGCCGCCGGACAACTGATCGCGTCGCTTGGCCAAG
>NYYJ01000156.1 GCA_002686755.1 Verrucomicrobiales bacterium | reverse complement strand
GCATGGCGACACTCTGCTGCCTGTTTCACAGCTCGCATTGGAAAGACTACTGGAATCAACTCCAAGCCTGACCGCCACTAAACGGGACTGCACCCGTCTTCAAGACCAGACCCCGCGATGCTAGACCCTCGGCGGAGTTTTTGTTACAGCAGGAATCCGAAACAACGCACCCACGCGGGTGATGCTCCATCTCCGCGACCCCCGAACACCGCCACTCAGTGAGAACAATTGACATGCAGTACGACGTCTACGGCGTAGGAAACGCCCTGGTCGACATTCAATCCCGCGTCACCGACGAGTTTCTCGAAGAACTCGGGTTCGCCAAGGGGATCATGACGCTCGTCGAAGAGGACGTGCAGGAGAATGTGCTGACGCAGCTTGCCGGATCGTCCGTCAATCGCTGTGCGGGCGGGTCTGCCGCGAATACGATCATCGGCTTGGCCGACTTCGGAGGCAAGACTGCTTATGCGGGTAAAGCCGGCGACGACGCGATTGGCGATTTCTTCCTGGAAGACATGCGCAAGATCGGGGTGCGCATCGAAGTCCCCCAGGCACGGGGGCGGACGGGAACGTGCGTCGTGCTGATCACCGAGGATGCCCAGCGAACGATGCTCACCAACCTGGGCGTCTCTGCGACGCTTGGGCCGGAGGACATCGACGAAGCGGAAATCGCCCGCGCCAAGTACGTCTACGTCGAGGGCTATTTGTTCACGGGAGAGCAGACCAAAGCTGCCGCGATCAAGGCCATCGACTTGGCCAAGGAGAATGGCGTCAAGGTTGCGTTTACGGTCTCTGACCCGTTCCTGATCGACCTGTTTCGCGACGAGTTCATCGCCTTGATCGAAGGCCCCGTCGATTTGCTGTTTTGCAATGAACTCGAAGCCAAGGCGCTGACCGAAAAAGACGACCCGATCGACTGCGCCCACGAGATCCACAATCACGCGGAGAACGTCGCACTGACGCTGGGCGAGGCGGGGTCGCTCTTGATGCATGAAGGCGAAGCGATTCCGATCGAAGGCGTCCCCGTCGACGCCATCGACACGACGGGTGCGGGCGACATGTTCGCGGGCGGTTTGCTGTTCGGAATCACCAACGGATTCTCCTGGCACGACGCCGGACACCTCGCCTCCCACGCGGCAGCCCGCATCGTCAGCCAACTCGGCGCGCGAATGGAGAAACCGTTCACGCCCCAGGAAATCGAAGAGTTGTTGGCGTAGAGATCGTTCCGCAGCCAGCCGGCCGCGTTCCGTTACTTCAGGTGCTGCTGGAAGAAGGTGTCCATGTCGGCAACCATGTCCGCGAACCAGGGGAGCTGGTTCCAGCAGCCGTGCTTGCCTCCTTTGTAGACCTTGATGTCGGTCCAGACGCCGAGTGATTTGAGTCTTTCGCGCGTCGGCTCGTTGCGGGCCGGGTTGTCGAATTCGCCCGTCATGAACAGCAGTGCGGGCGTGTTCTTGCTGAGGTGGTGGTAGGGGGCGGCCAGCTTGTAAAGTTCGGGGGCCTCGTCGACGGTCTTGCCGAGCCAGACGTTCGAGTTGGACTTGGCGTCGGGTTTGCGCGAGCGTTCGGCGACCGAGCCGGTCGCCATTTGCATCGGGCCGGCCATGATGACGGCTGCTTGCAGCCGAGACGAATAGCCCGAGTTGCCGCCGGTTCCCTGGAGTTCCTCCACGTGCGGGGCGGCCGCCATCAGACCGGCGAGGTGCGCGCCGGCGGAGCCGCCGACGACGCCGATGCGGTCGGCGTCGAGGTTGTATTTCTTGGCATTGGCGCGCAGGAAGCGGACGGAGGCGTTGCAGTCCTGGATGCCCGCAGGGAACTTCGCTTCGTAGCCGAGGCGGTACTCGATGGCAGCGGTGACGTATCCCCGCGCGGCCAACGACTGGGCGAGGGCGCGGAATTTCGACTTGTAACCGTTGAGCCAGCCGCCTCCGTGAACAACGACGACCGCGGGATGCGGGCCCGGTCTGTCATTGGGGACAAAAACGTCGGTCAGCAGTTTGCGCTCGCCGGCCTGGGCGTAAACGACGTCGAGGTGGGCGTCGACGTTGGCGGGCAGCGTGGTGACGGGTCGGCTCGTGTTCCCCTGGTGATCCTCGGCGTGCGCGGTCGGTTGCGGCGGGAGGCCGTAGACGTTCATCCGCTGGCGATACAGGCCGCCAAAGCAGGTGATGTAAAGCGAGCGCATGTCGCGATCGCCGAAGGCGCAGTTGATGGGCCGCGTGGGGGGTTCAATCTTCGTCAGCAGTTTTCCGGAGGGGCTCCAGACCCAGACATGGGCCGGGCCTGCGCAGTACACGTTTCCGCCGCGGTCGACCGCCATTCCGTCGGCGCCTTTGTCGGGACCGGAGTCCATGGAGGCGAAGATGCGACCATTGGAGGCGGCTCCCTTCTCGTCGACGTCGTAGGCCCAGATTTTCTTGGGTACGTAGGACGCGACGTAGAGCGTTTTTCCGTCTGGGGAGAGAATGAGGCCGTTGGGTGTCTCGACGTCGAGCGCGACGACGGGTTTTCCATCGCGTGGGATGTAAACGACCTGTCCCTGGCGGGTGAGCGTGAAATAGACGCCGCGGTGTCTGTCGACGACGAGGTCGTTCGGGGCGGCGGGGGGCTTGGCATCGGGGTCGAGGGCGGCGATGACGACCTTCTGCTTGTCTTGCAGGAAGGAGATGCGGCGCTCGCCGTTGTCGGAGAGGAACAGTCTTCCGTGACTGTAGAAGCTGGCACTGATGCGACCGGCATCCGGCAGCACCACCTGCCGCTGCTTCTTGGCGGGAATGTAGCGGTAGAGCTTCTGGCCTTTGACGTCGGGCACGTAGAGCGCCCAATTGCCGTCCCAGGCGGGGCCGTCGGCGAGGCCGAAGTCGGTGGAGATTTCTTCGCGTTTGGACGTCGCGTCGACGATTGCATCGGCGCGAAGCGACGTCGGCAGCGACAGAACAAACAGAAACAGCGGAAGCGCGATGTAGCGCATGAAGGCGTCCTCGTGGGAGCTGGGCGATGTCGGTGAAACGGAAAGACCTACTGTGACAGGTCGGTCCCGACCACGCAAGCGGCTGGTTCTGCAGACGCTTGCCGCAACGATGAGTTCTGGTATCATGTCGGCGCGCCGCCTTCTCCACTTTTTCCGCGGGAAAGAGCAACTGCGCACCGCCCTTCTTTCCCTGCAACTCTGATCTACCGAGAACGGACTTGATTGATGGACGAACAACGTCGGAATGAACTCCTCGAAGCGGCCCAGACGGGGATCGACGGATTTCTGCGGAACGCCCTGGACAATGGCGACATCGACCAACAGGCCTACGATCAGGCGTCGCGGAACGTCTTTCCGTTGCTCAAGCAATGGATGACCGACGAACATATTCCGAAGTTCGCGCCCAATCTGCAGGAGGGAATCTGTGCCGCCATCGAAGCCGCCATGCAGGACGACACACGCTGGGTCGGCATCGTCAACGCGTTTCGCCAAAAGGCGCGGTTTGGGACGGGCGGCATCCGCGGGATGATGGCGTTCGATCTCGAGGCGGTCGAAGCGCTGCAGGAGCAGGGAATCAGCGCGCCGATTCTCAAGGGTCCTAACACAATCAACGACGTGGTCCTGATGCTCACCTCGGCCGGCGTCGCCCAGTTCGGTCGTGCACAGGATCCACCGCTCGAGAAGGTGGTGATCGGGTATGACAGCCGCGTCCGTGGGCAGGACTTCGCCCGGCTCGTGGCCCAGCTGTTTCTGCACTATGGGTACACCGTCTACTTCTTCGACGAGCCTTGTCCGTATCCGGAGATGACGTTCGCGATTCCTTGCGACCAGATCAAGGGCGACATGGGGATTCTGATCTCCGCCAGCCACAACGACTATCGCTACAACGGGTACAAGCTCTCGTGCAGCAACGGGTCGCAGTTCGATCCGGAACAGCGCGACAAGATGTACGACGACTACATCGAAAAGGTCACCTCGGCGGACGTGGCGTTGATGGCGTTCGAGGATGCTCCGCAGGACAAGTTGATCTTCCTGGGAGGGGAAGAACCGGTCGAGGGGTTCGACTACCTGGGACGTGAGAAGCAGATTCTCAACATCCACAAAGCGCACACCGACCACGTCAAGAGTTTCCTGCTGACGCCGGGGTTGGTCGAGCAGCAGGCGAGTGCGGACGACCCGCTGTCGATCGCGTTTTGTGCGTTTCACGGCGCGGGCCGGCGGGCGGTGCCGCGGATGCTGGGCGAAGCCGGCTTCCGGGACGTGCGGATCATCAAGCACGGCGGGCTGTACAACCTGAACGGGCTGTTTCCGTCATTCGAAAGCGCCGCTGGGAAGGAACAGCAACCCGATCCCGGCGACGAACGGGCGGCCCGTACCGCGGTTGCCGCGTACAAGGCCGACGCGGAAGCGGGGGAGTTCGGCAGCTTCGACGACGTCGACATTTTGATCGGTACGGATCCCGACGCCGACCGTTGCGGGGTGATCGTCAAGGTTCCGGAAGACCAGCGCTCGATTTACGGTGGTCAGGATTGGACGCTGCTGCCCGCCGACAGCGTGTGGGCGCTGCTGTTGTGGTATCGACTCGAACGCGAGATCGAACAGCACGGCGAAGTACGCGACGCGGACAAGAAGTTCGTCGTGCTTTCGCACACGACGTCCGAAGGCATCTCTCTGTTGGCGCGCAAGTATGGTTTGGGAATCATCACCACCTGGGTCGGCTTCGCGGCGCTGGCGGCCGCCGTCCGCGACATCTGGGAGAACAAGGACTTCGAACAGATTTCCGAAGGTCGTTTGGTCCGTCCGCTGAGCAAGCAGGAACGCCAGAGTCCACAGGCGGAACTGTGTCACTCGTTCGTCTGCAACTATCAGGACATGCGGCCGGGACAGCGATCGATCAATTTGGCGGCCATGGAGCAAAGCAACGGCTACTCGATCCTCGGCGGCGCGCCGCCCGACGATCGATCGTTGGGCGTCGACGGACACGTCCGCGACAAGGACGGCACGCTTGCCGCCCTGCTCGTGGCGGAGATCGCCGCTTGGGCGAAAGCCAAAGGGACGTCGATCTTCGAGCTGATCGACGAACACATCTACGGCGATCCGGAAGTGGGGCTGTTCGTCAATCATTACGAACCCGATCCCGTCGACGGCGAGTATCCGGGAATCCAGGGAGACGCCAAGAAGAAGGACATTCTCAGGCGGGCGCTGGGGTACTTCCAGCTGGCTCTGGCCGGCGATTTCTCGATTGGAGGCCGGAAGGTAACGTCCGCCGTCATCTACCGCACGGGCAAGTACGACAAGATTTACGAGCCGAGTTACGATTACCACTTCCCGGATGAAGGCATCCGCTTCTATCTGGCCGACCCCGACACCGGCGCGGAAGACCCGTTCAGCCACGTGACGGTGCGTCCTTCGGGGACGGGCAACTCGCTACGATTCCACATCCAACTGCGCAAAGCGGACGTGGGTGAGGATTTGATCGAGCACAAACGTCGCTTGACGACTGAAGCGAAGACGATTGCGGATGACTTGAGGGTGTTGCTCAAAGCGCCCCGCAGCTAGTGGGATGGCTCTGAGTAGAACGGAATTCATTCCGTTACTCTTCGTTTTACCAGGAACGGATTGGATTCCGTTCTACTTGTGACGAGGGGCCAACGAGAGGTGGTTCTTCGAATTGGAGCGACCCAATCATGCTGATCACATCCCGAAACTTCCTGCTTATCGCCCTTCTGCTGGTTTCGCCCGTCGCCGCCGATGAACGGGCCGGCAAACGGTACGTCATCATCCATGCCGATGACGCGGGCATGTCGCATTCGGTCAATCGGGCCACGATCGACGCGATGGAGAAGGGAATCGTCTCCTCGGCGAGCATCATGGTTCCCTGCCCGTGGTTCGTGGAGATCGCCGAGTACGCCCGCACCCACCCCGAGAAGGATTTCGGCATCCACCTGACGCTCAACAACGAATGGAAGCGCTACAAGTGGGGCCCCGTCGCTTCGCGCGAGAAGGTGCCCAGTCTCGTCAACAAGGAGGGGTACTTGTGGCAGAGCGTGCCCGAGGTGGCGGCCAACGCCAAGGCGGACGAAGTCGAGATCGAACTTCGCGCTCAGATCGACCGGGCTTTGAAGTTCGGGGTGCCCGTCACGCACCTGGATACGCACATGGGGGCCGTCGTGAGTCGGCCGGATCTGGTCGAGATCTACATCAAGCTCGGCATCGAGTACAAGCTACCAGTGTTGTTCTCGCGAGCGATCGGGGAACGCACGCTGAAGGACTACCCCGCGCTCAAAGGCAAGTCGGAGCAGATTGTCGCTGCTCTCAAGCGGAACAAGCTGCCTGTGTTGACCGGACTGGCCCAGTTTTACGGCGGGCGTTCGCAGGAGTCGCGGAAGGAAACGTATCTGAAGACGCTGCGGGAGCTTAAGCCGGGAGTGCACCAGATCATCATTCACTGCGGATACGACGACGAGGAACTCCGGGCGATCACCAACAGCGCCGCCAATCGCGACGGCGACCGTCGGATCTTCAGCGATCCCGAGGTAATTGCCGAGATCCGGAAGATGGGGGTCGAGGTCATTTCGTGGAAGCAGTTTCGCGCGATGCGGGCGAAGTGAGACGGATTTGCTGGAGCTTCGCAGCCCACTCTGCGGGACTGACGGGCAATCACCGCATTCTCTTTGGATTCGTCAAAGAGCGATGAGGCCCCGCACGAACGACGCTCACTCTTTGGCACGCCAGCAGGAGAGACACATGCGAAGAAGCCCGGCATCTGGGAGATGCCGGGCTTCTCGATTCCAGGAGGTCGTGAGCGTCCGCGACTATTCCTTCTCGACCGAGAACTTATGCACGGTCGTCGAGGTGTAGATCTCGCCCTTCTTCAACAGGCTCGTCGGGAAATGAGGTTGGTTGGGAGAGTCGGGGAACCGTTGCGTTTCGAGGCAAAAGCCGCAGCGTTGCTGGTAACCGCTCTCGGCGTCGGCGCCGCTGAGGAAGTTGCCGGTGTAGAACTGCACGCCGGGCTCGGTCGTCAGAACTTCCATGACGCGCCCGCTGGAGGAGTCCGTGACCCGCGCCGCCAACTGCAATTCCTCCTTGCCGTCGTTGATGACCCAGCAGTGGTCGTACCCGCCCGGGTCGCCCGTCACCTCGTCGATCCGCGCTCCGATCGATTCCGCCTTGCGGAAGTCCATGGGCGTCCCCGCCACCTCAGGAAGTTGCCCCGTCGGAATGGCTTCGCCGTCGACTTCGACGTACCTGTCCGCGTTCAGGACGACGCGATGATCCAAAACGGGTTTGGCATTGGAACCGGCGCCTGCCAGGTTCCAATAGGCGTGGTTCGTCAGGTTGGCGTGCGTGTCTTTGTCGGAGACGACCTCGTAATCGATCCGCAGTTCGTCGGCATCGGTCAGCGTGTAGGTCGCCTTGGCGGTCAGCGTGCCGGGGTAGCCTTCTTCCCCATCCGGACTACTGTAGGTAAACCGCACGCCGACTGAGTCCTCAAGCACATTCGCCACCCAGGTCCGCTTGTTGAACCCTGTTTCGCCCCCGTGCAGATGGTTGTTGCCGTTGTTGGTCGCGAGGGTGTACTCGGTGCCGTCGATCGTAAACTTGCCTTTGGCGATTCGATTGCCATAGCGTCCCACGATGGATCCGAAGTACGGGTTGCCCTCGGTCCAATACCCGGAGACGTCCAGGTGTCTCAAGGTGATGTTCGCAAACTCGCCATCGCGATCGGGGGTTCGCACTTCCGTGATGATCGCGCCGTAATTCGTCAGACCGACGCCGATTCCGTTGGCGTTGGTCAGATAGAACTGGGTGAGTTCGTCCCCGTCCGGTGATTCGCCGAGGGGCTCGGATTGCACGCCTTTGCGGGATTCGTCCGCGGAAGAAGCATCCTCGTTGGCGGCGTCTGCGGAGGTGTTTTCGGGCATGGAATCCTCATCGGAACAGGACAGCAGAAAGATCGACAGCAGCAGGAACGGCATCGTACGCGCACAAGACATGACGGCGTCTCCTCGAGGGGGAGCAGCGAAAGGAAGTTGGGAACGAACCGGTCTGAGCCGGTTCACCGAACGCACATCATGGACGCGGAATTTCGTTCGGTCAAGTCGGACGGTGCTCTCACTCCCCGTGGCCCGGAATTTCCGGCGCGGGCAGCCCAAAATACTCGTGAATGAACGCCTTGCGATCGCCCTCGTGTTTCACGTACTGCACCAGCGCGTACAGCTTCTGCCGGTCCCGCGTCAGTTTTGCGTCCAAGCGATCCTGATGGCGGAGCGCCGCGGGCAATTCACCCGTCAGCTCGATCCACTCCGGATCCCACGTTCGCTCGATCACGCCCCAGCGGTCGAACATCGACAGCACGGTGTCCAGTCGGTGATCCGAACGATTCCGGAAATGCAACTGCTCCTGCATCCACTCCACGCCGAACGCCTGGACCTTTTCCATGTCGGCCGCGAGCAGGTTGTAGACGCGCTGGTAAAACTCGGCGTCCGGATTGCTCCATTGGATGAACTCCATCTGCGTGGCAAGATCCCGTTCGTCGTACAGCAAACGGCACTCCGAGGGCAGTCCGTCCCGACCCGCCCGGCCGATCTCCTGGTAGTACGACTCCATCGAACCGGGAACGTCCGCATGCACGACGAAGCGGATGTCCTCCTTGTCCACGCCCATCCCGAACGCGTTCGTCGCCAGCACGAACTGATCCGGCTCCTCCATGAAGGCGGTCTGCGCGTCCCGGCGTTCGCGACGTTCCAGATCGCCGTGGTAGGTCAGATGCGGGACCCCCTGCTGATCGAGCCGTCGGCTGAACTCGCTGAGCGTTTTGATCAACGTGAAGTACACGATCCCGCTGCCCGCGCCGTCGCGGTATTGCTCGCGGACTTTCTGAATCTGTTCCAGCTTCTCGTCGTCGCCCCAGACGTCGACGACGTTCAATTGCAGATTCGGCCGTTCGATCCCCTCGTGAAACAGCCGAATCTCGTTCTCGGTCAGCCCCAACTGCCGCACGATGTCCTGCTGCACGTCGGGAGTGGCTGTCGCCGTCAGGGCAATCGTCGTCGGATTGCCCAAGAGTTCGCGGAATTCCCGCAGCCGGGTGTAATCGGGACGAAAATCGTGTCCCCACTCGCTGATGCAGTGGGCCTCGTCGACTGCCAGCAAGCGGATCGAGCGCCGCGCGATCACCTCCAGGAACTCCGGCTTGCGAAACCGCTCGGGGGTGACGTACAGCAGACGATACTTGCCCTCTGCCACGGCTTTGTAGCGTGATTCGCGCTCGTTACGGCGGAGCGACGAGTTGATGAATGCAGCGTCGATACCTCGCGTCCGCAATCCGTCCACCTGATCCTTCATCAGCGCGATCAGCGGGGACATCACCAGCGTCAATGCCTTCTCTCCTCCGTCCGTCGTCTTGTTCCGGTCGATCAATGCAGGAATCTGATAACACAGCGACTTGCCCATCCCGGTCGGCATGATCACCAGCGCGTGCCCTCCGCCGAGAACGTGCTCGATCACCGCTTGCTGCCGCCCGCGAAAGGTGGGGAAGCCGAAGTAGTGTTCGAGGACGGAAACAGGGGAGGACAATTCGGACATCAGACAGTACGCTCGGCGACAACTGAAGGCGGGTGGAACGCGTCCGGGAGCGTAGAGCAGTGGTCCGGCCGATGCAAGCCTCGACACGGGCAGGGACGAACGCGGAAGGTGGAAAGCGGAAAGCCGCAGGAACAGGGGCAATGAGCCCGGCAAGCAGCATCTTCCGTATCGACTCTTCGGGAGAGTTCAAAACAAAAGCAGCCAGCGATATTTACATCCCTATTTCAGGCGAAATTACAGATGGCAATCAATCCGTAGTCGACAATCCCTCGGCAGTTAACAAAGATCCTGAAGGAAGCGCTTGGTTTTTTAAAATGAAAATTAAAAATAAATCAGATTTAGATTC
>NYYJ01000155.1 GCA_002686755.1 Verrucomicrobiales bacterium | reverse complement strand
GTACGTGGCCAACGCGCCGGACTTCACCATCGTACGGGACACCGACGGGGATAATGTTGCCGACAAATACATCCGCATCTACACCGATCTCGGCAACGTCGAGCACTCACTGCACGGACTCAACTGGGCGCCGGACGGCAAACTCTACATGTCCAAAGGCAATTCAAAGGGCCTCACCCAACCGGGCCGAATCGCCCCCAAGCCGTTCCGCGAACTTTGGGGCGTCGAGTCGCCAACCGGTGCCCCCGACCTGCCACCCGCAGAAACGTTTACGCCCGAGACGTACCGCAACACCTACCACAATCCGTCCGATGACTGGGGCCGCGAGGGCGGCATACTTCGCTGCGATCTCATGGGCAAAAACCTGGAAATAACCAGCCGCGGATTTCGCAACCCATGGGACATGGCAATGAACGACACGTTCGATTTCATCGGCACGGACAACGACCAAAACGAAGGCGACAAGATTTTTATGCCTTTTTTCGGGGCGCACTTCGGGTGGGGGCATTCGTGGAGTTACAACTGGTCCGATGCCAGTCATCTGCCAACCGCACCGCACAGCGGCCCGTTTTTCAACGGCTCCGGCACCGGTGTGATTTTCTACTCGCTCGATAAGTTTCCGGAGCCGTATCGCAACGTGTACTTCATCAACGACTGGGGCCGCAAGTGTACCTACGTGATGCGCCCACGCTGGAACGGTGCCCTGCTCCAGAGCGACACCGGCGATGAACCGCTGGAGATTTTTGCCGATGCGAATGGCAGCCTCTTCAAGCCAAGCGACATCGAGGTCGGCCCAGACGGTGCGCTGTGGATACTCGGCTGGAGCAACGGCTACGGGGTCGAGTGGAACGGCGACCCCAAGCTCGAGAACCAAATCAACGAAGGCCGAATCTTCCGCGTCTGGCACCGTGACAACCAACCGGACAAGCGAACCAAATGGCTCACAGCCAAGCGCCGTAAGGCCATCAAAAACTGGACTCAACAAGAGTTGATCGATGACCTTACGCAACCGATCGCGGGCTGGCGGACGGATGCGCAGGATGAACTGCTCCGCCGAAACACGCCACAGATGAGCGACGCTCTCATTCGCTTGGTCAAGGGCGCCAAGACTCCATCGGAGGAAACTTGGCTGACGTGGACGCTGGCACTGCACCAGACCAAGACTCCTTGGCAAAACGCCAAGGCCGATCAGGCGCTGATCCGCTTGGCCAAGGGCGGCGGCTCGCTGAATCAGCAAGTGCAGGCATTGCGGGCAATTCGTCTTCGCTTGGCCAAGGCCGAGGAAAAAACCGACATGATCGCCGCGCTTGGCCAAATGCTTGGCCATAAAAACGTTCGCGTCCGGTTCGCCACCATACAAACAATCCGTCAAGCCAAGCTAAAGCAGTTCGTTCGGAACATCGTTCGCCTTGCCGCGAGTGAAACCGACCGCATCACGTTTTACGCCGCATGGGGCGCGATGCGCGATTTGCTCCCACCAGTAGAACTCCGCACGTTGCTTCGCGACGAACGAGCCGGTGTACGCCGGGCCACCCTGCTCGCCCTGCTTGAGTCACAACTTGTCACCCCGGCCGAGGCCAAGCGATTGGTGAACGATCCGGATCCCGGCGTGGCCACCGTTGCCGCGCTGTACCTCAGCAAGGTGGAACGGGATCTCGCCAATCTGCTGCAGGTCAGCCCGAGCGGCGGCGAGTTCGTCGGCAGCCAAACCATCTCGATCCGCGCAAATATCAACGACACACGTATCCGCTACACGCTGGACGGCAGCGAACCCAACGGCCGCTCGCCAGTGTATCGTGAGCCGTTCACCATCGACCAATCCGCCCGCCTGCGAGCCGCCATATTCCGTGACGAGGAACAGGTCGGCCCGATCGTGAAATTTAATTATGAAAAAATTGAGTTGCCCAGCGAATCGAAAAGCGTCGTTACGCTGGACACCGATGCCACCCAGCGAGTCGTCCGGATCGCCAGCGGCTTGCATGAGGGCGGCCGCGCCTACCTCGATCGCCAATACCGCTTCACCAACATCCCCGATTCACTCAAGGGCGCAGCCTACCTGATGCCGCGCAACGAAGATGCCGGTTCGCGTGGAAATGAACTCGTCAAGTTGACCGCACAGTGCCTGGTCGATGTGTACGTCGCCCACGATCGCCGTGTCGCGGCTGCCGTCAAGCCGGCTTGGCTAAAGCGATTTGAACCCAGCGGTCTGCAACTTCAAACCAGCGATGCACAGATGGATTTGTTTCACCGGCGATTCCAAACCGGCGACAACATTGTACTCGGCGGCAACACCACTGATGGTACGGATAGTGGTAAGTCGAACTACATTGCGGTTTTCAGTCAGACGCTTCTCGACCCCCAACCAAAACCGGTCACACAGGCCGCCGTTCTCGCGGCCATGGACCGGGCCGATGCCGGACGCGGGCGTCAGATTTTCTTCGGCCAAACAGGCCCACAATGTGCCACTTGCCATGAAGTCAATGGCGCAGGGAAAAACTTTGGACCGGAACTGAGCGGGATCGGCTCACGCGACAACGCTGCCACGATCCTGCAGTCCATCCTTCAGCCCAACGCCCGACTGGTTGAGGGGTACCGCACTCACATCGTGGAAATGAAGGATGGCAAAACATACGCCGGTATGGCGCTCCAGGAGAGTGGCCTGACATTCAATCTGGGCTTGGCCGCCGGACAAAGCGTAAAACTGGACAAAAAACAGATTGCCAACCGCACCAGCGCCGAAACCTCCCCGATGCCCCCCAATTTCGGGGTGCTGATGAATGAGCAACAACTGGCCGACCTCGCCGCCTTCCTCGTTAGTTGCAAGGATGAGGCTCGATCCAAGACAACACCGAAAAAAACCAAAACCGGAGTGCAATTCCAGACGCGCGAAGGGGAAGTCACCATCCTCATCAACGGACAAAACGTCGGCACCTACGTGCACAATGATCCAGTCACGTTACGACCGTTTTTCAAAAACATCCGCACACTCAGTGGGGTACAGGTTACGCGGAATCATCCCCCCGTTGAAGGCGTGGATGACGGTGATCACGCCTCGATGCATCCCGGTATCTGGATGGCGTTTGGAGACATTTCCGGCTCGGATTTTTGGCGCAACCGCGCGCACGTCGTTCATGAACGGTTCATCACCAAGCCCAGCGGTGGCAAGTACTCCGGCTCTTTTTCTGTATCGAACCGTTTCGAGACCAACGCCGGCAAACTAATCTGCAGACAAACTGTCAACCATACCATTCGGCATGCCAAAGACGGATGGCTGCTGACGTATGATTGCGACTTCACTTCTCCGACTGATTTTTACTTTGGTGACCAAGAGGAAATGGGATTAGGGGTGCGCTTGGCAACGCTGTTGATCGAAAAAAACGGCGGCCAACTCCGCAATAGTGCCGGCCTAGCCGGTGCCAAGTCGACGTGGGGACAGCCGGCTATCTGGTGCGACTACTCCGGCAACATTGATGGCAAATGGGCAGGTATCACCATCTTGGCCAACGGCAAAACCCCGCGCGTGCCGTGGTGGCACAACCGCAACTACGGCTTGATGGTAGCCAATCAGTTCGGCAGAAAAGCCATGAAGCAGGGAGAGAAAAGCCAATACAAAGTGAAGGGCGGCAGCACCCTGCAACTCTCGTTCACGGTCATCATCCACGAACAGGAAAATAGTGAGAGCCGCATAAATGCCCTCGAAGCTCTTACGCGATGATGTCGCGGATCCCCCCGCCACACACAACGGCGGTGCGCTTGGCCAAGCGCAGGCGAATCAGGCTGGTGAAGGCAATGCTAAACGACGCGAAAAAGCCTATGCCGCGTCCGCACCCTGACAAGCGAAAAGGCCATCCGCCCAGCGGCTCGACGTGTCGGGGAATGGCATCAGCGGATCGATTATGGTATCCGGTGGCACCGGGTTTTTTTCGAACAGATCGCTATGATAAAGAGACAGATTTTTTTGGCCTCGTTCGCTGTATGCATTTCATGGGGCTCGGCACCGACGTATGCCGCGAAACAACCGAACGTGATTTTGATCCTCGCGGACGACGTCGGCTACGAGGCGCTCGGGTGTTACGGGGGCGAGTCGTATCCCACTCCGCACCTGGATGCCTTGGCCAAGGGCGGCCTGCAGGCGATGCACTGTTACAGCATGCCGGTTTGTCATCCGACGCGGGTTGCCGTCCTAACCAGCCGCTACCCCATCAACGTTAGCAGCCCGAAGTGGGGCACGTTCCCGGACAAACTGGAAAAACAGACGATCGCCCACGCGATGAAATCCGCCGGGTACTCGACCGTGGTGACCGGTAAGTGGCAGTTGACTCTGCTCCAGGATGATCCCCTGCAGCCACACCGCATGGGCTTCGACGAATACAGCGTGTTCGGCTGGCACGAGGGTCCGCGCTATCACGAGCCGATGATCTACGAGAACGGCAAGGTCAACGAAACCGCCAAGAAGCAATTCGGCCCCGATGTTTATCGTGAGTTCATCGAGTCGTTCATCGACAAGAGCGTGAACAAGGAAAAACCGTTCTTCGCATTTTACTCGATGGCGCTCTGTCACGATGTCACGGATGACCTTGACAAGCCGGTTCCGGTTTCAGCCAGCGAAAAGTATCTGTCGTACGCGGAGATGGTCACAGAGATGGACCGCCAGATTGGCCTGCTCACCGCGTTTCTCGAGAAAAGAAAACTACGGAAAAACACGGTTGTGATTTTCACAACCGACAACGGGACTCCGTCAAGAATGATCTCCCATCATGTGAATGGAAAACTCATTCGCGTGCCAGTTTTTTCCCAGCTAAACGGGAGGCGCATCCAAGGCGGCAAGGGACAACTGGACGACACCGGCACCCGCGTTCCGCTGATCGTAAACTGGCCCTCGGTGATCAAGCCGGGAAGCCGCACCGATGCGCTGATCGACATGGCCGATTTCTTCCCCACCAGCCTCCAACTCGCGGGGGCAACAGTGGATCAGCCGACTGACGGAATCAGTTTTCTGCCGGTCCTCCACGGCAAGGCCTCCAAGCGCACCTGGGCGTACAGCGAGCGTCGGGGAAAGTGGTGGGTGCGGGATCAGCAGTACAAACTGCATCACACCGGCAAATTCGTGGAGGTCAGCCAAACCGACCCCGGCAGGGAAACGGAACTGAAGGGGAAGTTAACCGCTGCGCAAAAACGGGCCAAAGATCGGCTGAAAGCAGCCAAGCCGCATGATTAATCCGATTCACTGAGGCGCTTGACCGGGGCGTCGTAGAGCATCTCGTGGGCCTCCTCGAGAACCCCCTGCAGCCGGTCTGCAAACGGGCTTCTGGCCAGGGTCTCGGTGAGGTCGAGTTCGCGTGCCTTGGCCGCGGTTTCGCCGGGGAACCAATGATCCGCTTGGCCAAGCAGATTGTAGCGCATTTTTCCCCAATCAACCAAGTCGAGCGACTTGGCATAAGTCCAGAGTCGGATGATTTCGAGGACGTTGATTTCTCCCGGCACAGCGAGATACTCCGGCACGTTCTCGAACCACCGATCGCACCAGTCCTGGCCAAGCACGTTAAGCATCTCCGCACGCAGCCGTGCCTCGATGGGCGACATCACCTCGGCGATCCGATCGTAATGCTCTAGACCGGCGATGTGTTCGTCGAAGTCGCTTGGCTTGGCCGCCCCGCAACTGAGCGTGTGCACCTGCGGACGGTTCAGGCAGTAGAGCGCGTTGAACTGCATCGGTGAGAGCGGCCGGCACAGATCGACCAGCTTGGGCGGCGGCGCGTAAAGTTTCCCGCCCTTGTCATTCGGACTGATGATGAACACGCCCATGTCACGCTGTGCGGCGGCCTCGATGCACGACCAATTCAGGTCGTTGACAAAATACCAATGCAGGTTGACGTACTCAAACGCGTCGCTCTCGATCGCCGACTGAATGATGTGCGTTGAGGCGTGCGTTGAAAAACCGATGTGCTTCGCCCTGCCCTCGTCGATCAACTTGTGAATCGCCTCGACACAGCCGCCCTTGCGGAGTGACCAGTCCAACAACTGCGCGTTGTTGATGCCGTGCAGCGACAGCAGGTCGACGTGGTCGAGCTGCAGGTACTCCAACGACTTGTCGAACGTGTCGAGAAATTCCTTCTGCGTGGCGAACGGCGCGACCTTGGTCTGGACGATCATCTCGTCGCGCGGCAGCTTGGGCAGCACGTAGCCAAGCTGCATCTCGGACGACCCGTAACCACGCGCGGTCTCGATGTGGTTGATCCCCAGCTCCAGCGACCGGTGGATGATCGTCTCGAGGTTGGCCTGTCCCTCGTCCGGCACCTCGCTGGGATCGATGTCGTTCCACTTGTGCTGGTACCGCATGCCCCCGCAGGAGAACACGGGTATCTTAATCTCCGTCTTGCCGAACCGCCGATACTTCACGTTGCGGGAGTCTTGGCTTGCGGGAGGGAAGGTTCAAGCAGAACCGGCTGGCCAAGCGCTTGGCCAAGCGGCCCGTCGCCGCCTACTGGCCGGGGGTTTCAAACCGAACTACCGTCTCGTCCGGTCGGGCCAGGCCAAGCTGCTCACGGGCAAGGCGCTCGACGGTCTTGGGGTCGGTCTTGAGGGAGTCGATCTCGAGGCGAACCTGCCGGTTGGCGGCCTCCTCCTCGCGGATTTGCCGGTCCAACTGGACGATCTGTTGGCGCATCACCTCGTTTTGGTGGATGAGCGGGAAGTATAAAACAGCGACCCAGACGAGTGCGGCCACTGCTGCCAATGAGGCCACCACACGGGTAAGCCGATCCCAAATACTGGCGTTAACGTTCATCTCCTTGGCGGGTGAAACACCCAATCGTGAACTCAAAGGCGGCAACCTAGCCACACCCCAAAACGGGCATCAACAAAAAAAGGTAAAAAAAACTGGCTCCGCGCGCGGCTCAACTCTCCACGTTCTCGAAGAGGGCCTCGGTGTTGAGGCCGGCCGGGCCGTTGCCGTCATCGATGGGGTTCAGTGCCTTTTTCAAGTACTCCACGGCGTCGGCCACGCGCTGGACGCTCTTCGGCAGGGCCGCGCCGGCGGCGTTGGGATGACCGCCGCCCTGCAACTGCCGGGCCACGGGAAGTGCCTCACCGTCCGAGCTGCGCAGGCTCACCATGAACTGGTTGCCGCCGATGCGGTTGAGCGTCAGCAATACGCGATAAGAGACACCGGCATCCCCCAGCAGGCGGTGCAGGATGACGTTTGAGTTGCCCACCACCGTCTTGACCAATCCCACCGTGGGGGAGATTTGCTGAATATTCTGCCGGCTCCAGTTCAGACCCATCGGATCCTCAACCTCGCGCTTGACACGCATCACCTCAAGAAGCGGATGATCGAGCAGCTTCTCCGGGTCGCCGTTCACCAGCGAGTACATGTTCCAGAACCCGTACGACTTCACCAGCGTGCCGTGGTCGTTGGCCAGTTCAAATTCCGGGTCGTCTTGCAGGAAAAGGTCACCCACGTTGGCGAGGTGCACGAGGCGGTCGAGTGTCTCCGACTCAAGCCCATGCTCCCGGCACAACTCGTAGGCCAGCAGGCAGGCGCTCTTGCCCAGGTCGTGCACCAACCGCGCCTTGGTCGGTGTCGCGGAGGTGATGTGATGATCCACCACCACCCAGTTGATGCGATCCATCCGCTGCTCAAAGGCGAGGTCACTCACCCACGCGGAGTTCTCCCGAAGACAGCGGCTCTGCCAGGCGTGGGTCTGGTAGCCGAGAAGCCGCGTCTCCTCGCCGTAAAGCGTGGCGGAAAGTTTCTGGAGCAGCATGCCGGAAAGCAACCCGTCGAGGTCGCCGTCATGCGTGATGATGATTTCGGGTTTGGGAAGCGCGCCCATAAAGCGGCGGGAAGGCTACAACAACTCTTGCCACAACCAAGGCCAAAGTTGCCGGTCAGTGGACACGGGAATACAGGCCGGATGAAATGGTACCAGTGGAGGGACTCGAACCCACACTCTCGTGAAAGAAGCGGATTTTGAATCCGCCGCGTCTACCAATTCCGCCACACTGGCTACCAGAAATAACTCAATAAAAACAGGGGTTATTTGAACTTTGATGTTTCTTGAAATAACCCAATGTGCTACTTTTTGTGCTACTGTTACAGGATGAAACTTACTGAAACCGACGGCAACAAAAACACTCGACGCACCGACGCACACTCGACGCGCGACGCGGTTAAGTATCAAAAAGTTTATGACGGGCGCAAGCGAAGAATTCGCAGCCTCTGGAAACGTGGTGGTGCGTTCTACGCTCAGCTCTCACTCCCGAACGAGGACGGCATTCGAAAAGTGCGACGCGTCAAGCTGGACGGGGTGACCGTGGCGGCAGCGACCGACGAGATGCGACGGATGGTCATCGACCGCAACGACGACCAACTCCCGGCCATGGTCAGGAAGCCGAAGTTTGACGACTACGCGCAGGACTACATCGACCGGGAGTACGCTCTAGGTCGGAAAACGGATAGAACGCTCAACACCGAATCGGGTCACATCAACTTCTGGAGGAAACAGTTCGGCGAAACACGCCTAAACAAGATCACACCCAAGATGATCCAGGAGGGATTAATCCGCAAGAAAGCCACCGGAGTCTCGCCTCGCACGCTAAACCTTAGCCTGACCACTCTCCGCAACGTGCTGCGCTCCGCGATTGATGAAGGATGGATGGTGGAGTCCCCTGCCCGCCTGATCAAGTGGTATAAGGTACCGAGTAAGAACCGGCAACTCTTCACCTCCGAGCAGTTGGAGTTGCTATGTGAGAGTGCCAAGAAGGAGACAGCGAACCACCAGCTGTTCTGCGACTTCGTGCGTTTCCTGTGCTTCTCTGGCGCCAGAATTGGTGAAGCTATGCCATTGTCTTGGGCCGACGTTGACTTTAACGCGGAGCAGGTCCTCATTGGACGTAACGGAGACACCAAGAACAAGGAGTTCCGAGTCGTGGATTTCAACCCCAGCCTTCGCGCCCATCTGCAGGCTATGCGCAAGCGACGAACCCAGGAGCTTTGGTTGTTCCCCTCCGCACAACGAGGGCGTAAAGGAGAGCACTCGGAGAGCATCCGAGAATCTCTCCTCCTAGCCCGAGCGCATGCGAAACTTGATCACATTCGGTTTCACGATTGCCGTCATCACTTCATCAGTTACTGTGTGATGAGCGGGATCGACTTCATGACGATCGCCAAGTGGGTCGGGCACAAGGACGGCGGGATGCTGATCGGGCGCACCTACGGCCACCTGGCAAACGAGCACACCAAGCGGGCAGCCCAGAAGGTGTCTTTTGGATAATAATGATAATACCAGTATACAAGGAACCGTCACGTGAAGAAAGGCAGAGGGATTACGATTCATTCAGGATCGATGATCAGAGGTTCGATGCTTTGTCCTTCGATAAGTCCGAGCCGTTCTCCTTATCTCTACTGGGCCATCATTGGTTTCATCTATTTGACGATCCGGATCTTGAGGATTGCCAGGTAATAACGAACCGGAACCTCCATTACTGTTTGGCAAAGACAAAAGAGACAAAAGAAGTCTCCGATTTGTTGGTGGATTGGAACGTTTCACCGCCTGATTACGAGTGGTTTGAATATCCGGATAGTTTTGATCAGAGGGTATTAATAAACAAAGGAGACTATTCAAATGCCTCGGCTTTGGGGTTGGAGATAGAGCAAGAGACACCGGATTCCGTGTGGGCAATCACCCTGTTGGTGGCGGCTGCTGAAAGGGTGTTCAAACCTGTCATGAAAGCCGCACAAAAGGGTAACGAAAAAGCAATTCATGCCGTTCATTATTTGGCCCACAAACTCACCCATCTGCTCTCCAAAATTGCAGAGGTCCATCCCGCCAAAATACAAAAAATTTCCATGAACAGTTTAACCTGGCCAATACTGTTTTCCCCGAATACTAAATTGGAAAAACCGTCCAGAGATTTCGTGACAAACAGACTGCACATCGGATCAAAATTATTGGTGGGGGGGCAGAACAAGGCGTGGGGGAACAACACACTAACAATTGTAGCCCTCGAATTGATCCATTTTATTGACCGACACAAGAACTCTGGAGGTGAAAGCGAACTGGGTAGGCTTTGTCAGAAACTTCCGAGACTGACAAAAGCAAGAGCTGTCTCTGATTGGTGGCCGGTTGGCAAAGCAATATTTGAATTTTCCTATCCCGAGCCCCATCTGGTTGATGACTTTGACGGGTTAATCAGCACAAGTCGGGAGGAGCCAGAATGAATTTTATCGTCAGGAATATCCTGACGGTTACATCGAGGCCGAGCCGTGGGGTATCAACGTTGGTATCGGTTTGCGCTGGGAGTTCGCACCAACCACCGGTTTTTTGCAGTTTGACTATGCCTGGCAGAAGGATGAGATCGCGCCCGGCTACGAAAAGAAACCGTTCGAGCCGTTGGCCAGGGGCCGTGACGATCTCGACACACACACCGTAAGAGTTATGCTCGAAAACGTCCTCACGCCGTCGCTCCGCAGCCAAATAACGGGACTCGTCATGGACACGACAGGGCGCGAGTTGCGCTACGGCGGCCAGGCGTCGCTCAACTGGGCGCTGGCCGAGAGTTGGGTGCTGCGTTCGACCGTGGGTTACTCGGAGGAAGCCCCGCGCTTCGAGGCTTGGTTTGTCGATGAAACGCTTGAGATGGACATCGATGAGCGATGGTACTTCAGTCTGACCGGCCGTTGGTACTCCGACACCGGCGAAATCGACGACTCACTGCTACTCTCAAGTGCGGCGCCGAAATTAGAGACGTCGCACATAGGCTTGGGTATCCGATGGCAGGGCGAGAACTCGGCTGTAAAACTTTCTGGTGGCCCGTACTTCACCCGTTACGGTGTGCTTGGCCCATACACTGAGCCGTTCCACAATCTGTACCGCGGGAGGGATTGGGGCATCTTGCAACTGGCCTTCACACACCAGTTTTGAGCGATACCGAAGCTTGCCTGATCACCGCGACGGACAAGCGGGGCTCACGCTCCATCCCAGCAAAATATGGATTGAGTCAATGGAAAGCAAACACGGCGGCAAGACCAAGAAGAAACTGAAAGCCGCTGGTAACTAAACCAACCCACTCCACCACTTGAACACCGCAGGGTTGTTGTTCCAGACCGTGCATAATTCTGTCAGGGTGAAGGCTTTTATCGGCAACAGTTAAAACGCCTTGAAAACCGCGCTCAACGGGGTGACGGTTCCCTCGCTATGAAATCAATACTCGTTTCAATCGTCGCAGC
>NYYJ01000154.1 GCA_002686755.1 Verrucomicrobiales bacterium | reverse complement strand
TGTCAACTGCTCACAGATGGTGCCCGCGGCAAGAGTTGAACTTGCACCCCATTGCTGGGACATGAACCTGAATCATGCGCGTCTACCAATTCCGCCACGCGGGCATCGTGGGAATCCCCGAAAAGGGGCCGGAGTTCCTACCCACCCCCGACCCAGCGTGCAAGAACAATTCCATCCCGCGCCCGCTTGGCCAAGCGCTTGGTCAAAGGGGGGGAATCGGCGGCTTGACCTGTGGCAGACTCTTTCCCATCATCTCCGGCCCGATTTACGGATTACCAGTTTAACAACAAACAAACCATGAGTGCACCCAAGTTACACAATGCCATGTGGCCCGGGCTCGTCGGCAAGGGCGACGGCGAAGGCCAGGAACCGCCAATCAGCCTCGAGCGCATGCTCGACCTCACTGCCGCCGCCGAGGTGGACGGTCAGAAGTTTGATGGTATCGATTATTTTCTGTTTCTGCCGCACACCGACCCGAACGCCAGCGATGACGAGTTGAAAGGCATCGCCGATCTCATCGCCAGCAAGGGCTTCGACATCGGCTCGCTGGTCGCGCCCGTGTGGCCCGGCACCGTGGGCGACTCCGCCATGGGCAACGACGAACAACAGGCCAAGTTCCTCGACGCGGTGAAAATGGCTTGTCGCATTGCGAAGGTGTTTAATGAACACGGCGCCCGCAAGCGCGGCGTGATCCGCATCGACTCGGCTGAGTTTGGCGTGGCATCGTTTCTTGAAGATCCGAATACCAACATTAAGCGAATCGCTGCCACGTTCAAGGAAGCCGCCAAGATCGCTGCCGACCATGGCGAGCGACTGGCCGCCGAGGGCGAAGTGTGCTGGGCCGGTCTCCATTCCTGGAAGGCCTCGTTGGCGTTGATGGAGGAAGTAGGCATGCCCGAAGCGCTTGGATTCCAGGCAGACCTCGCTCACACCTACACGTTCATGCTCGGCTACAACGCGCCGGACGACGCGCTGCTCGGGAAAGACCACAGCGACGAGGAATTCTGGGCGGCCTACGAAAAGGTCGCCAACGCGCTGCGCCCGTGGACCATCGACTTTCACGTCGCGCAAAACGACGGTGAGGTGCACGGTGCCGGCGACCACGACAAGACCGGCAAGCACTGCCCCGCCGATGATCCGAATGGCAAGTTGGATATCACCCGCTGCGCCGGCTACTGGCTCAAGGACGCCGCCGACCGCGGCATCGAGCACATCTGCTGGGACGGTTGCATGTTCCCGAACTCAACGCTGGAAAAACCGGAAACCTGGAACGCTATTCTCAAGGCGATGATCGACGTCCGCAACGCCCACGGCTGGGATTAACATTTAAGCATCATGAGCGACAAGAAAGCATTGAACATTGGACTGGTGGGTTACGGCTTCATGGGCCGCACCCACTCCAACGGCTATAAGCGCGTCAGCGATTTCTTCCCCGACTTGGGCCATCGCCCCGTGCTCAAGGCCGTGTGCGGCCGTACCGAGGATCGGACCAAGGCCTTCGCCGAACAGTGGGGCTACGAAAGCCACGAGACCGACTGGCACGAGTTGATCAAGCGCGACGATATCGACGCGATCGACATCTGCACGCCCAATGATCAACACGCCGAGGTGGCCATCGCCGCCGCTGAAGCCGGCAAGATGGTGCTCTGCGAAAAACCGCTGGCCCGTACCGCTGAGGAAAGCGCGCCGATGGTCGACGCCGTCGAGAAGGCCGGCGTGGCCAATACGGTTTGGTACAACTACCGCCGCGTGCCCGCCGTCACGCTCGCCAAGCAAATTGTCGACAGCGGCAAGCTTGGCCAGATTTTCCATTACCGCGCCAACTTCCTGCAGGACTGGACCATCAGCGCCGATCTCCCGCAGGGCGGTGAAGGCCTCTGGCGCCTGGATGCCGCCGCGGCCGGCAGCGGCGTGACCGGCGACTTGCTCGCCCACTGCATCGACACCGCCATCTGGCTAAACGGCAGTATCAAGGATGTGTCCGCCGTGACGGAGACGTTCATCAAGGAGCGCGTCCACACCGCCACCGGCGAGAAACAGGAAGTCACCATCGACGACGCCTGCATTTTCCATTGCCACTTTGGCAACGGCTCGCTCGGCCTGTTTGAATCCACCCGTTACGCGCGCGGCCACAAGGCGCTGTACACGCTGGAGATCAATGGCTCCGACGCTTCGATCCGCTGGGATCTGCATGACCTGAACCGCCTTGAGTACTTTGATCACCGCGACGACTCAACCACCCGCGGCTGGCGCAGCGTGCACATCACCGACGGCGACATGCCGTACATGGACAAGTGGTGGGTGCCCGGCCTCTGCATCGGCTACGAGCACACGTTCGTCCATCAAGTGGCGGACTTCCTCAAGAGTCTCGACGAAGGCACCCCGTGCAACCCGACCTTCCGCGATGCCCTCGAGACTGCCAAAGTCTGCGACGCCGTGCTCGCCTCGGCCGCGGATCGCGCCTGGAAGGACGTGTAAGCAAAAAATACTCTCCCCCAAACCCGCGCCCACCCGGCGCGGGTTTTTTTGTCTTCACACCTCCACCAAACTGCGCGGATGAGTGAACACGAGGCTGCAGCGGATGTCTGACTCGGCCAAGCCGGTGAGCTTGGCCAAGGCCTGCCGATAGGCTGTCATCTGTACCGAGTATTTTTCGGCGGCCAATTTCAACGATGTGTCATCCCCCACCCGGTTGGTTTTTAAGTCCATAATCTCTGCGTGATCGGCGAACAGGTGCACGCGGTCGAACGTGCCGGAGAGCATCTCGTCGCCCACGACCACGTCGAAGGCACGCTCACGCCACAGTTGCGCGTCGGCTTCCGGCTTGGCCAAGCGCTTGGCCAAGGCCTCGTCGGACAGGCATCGAGCCACCTCGTCGACTGCCTCCTCCGGCAGCATTCTCCTGAGCGGCTCCAGATTGGCCAAGGTTCGTTCATCCACCCAGTCAATCTGCTCAAACACCTTGTGGACCGCCGAGCCGAACAAGATGGCATCCGTTCCGCCTGACGCGAACATCTGCCCCCCGGACAGAATCACAGGGCCGTGGCCCGAGGCCCGGCGCTTGGCCAACCGGACATGTTCGCGCTTGGCCGGGATGAGCGCCGGTTCCGGAATCGGCTTGATTGGCTTGGGCTTTTTGGCTTGTACCCAGTTGAAATTGCCTTCCTCGAAAATAATTCGGGTGGACCCGCCTCCGAACGGTTTATCAACATCACCAGCCAGCGTGTCGCTCAACAGCCTTGCGTAATTTTGCGACTTACCGGGCTTGCTGGTGACCACGTACAGCCCGTGACTCGGCCGGGTAAGCGCCACATACAGCTTGCAGAAACTCTCGTAACAGCCGTCGGATCGAGCCTCAGCCACCGCCCCAGCCAACGGCTCGTCCTGCATGCAAACATCCTTACTCGGCAAATCCAAAATCCAGTCCACTTCGCCATCCACTGACCGGCGGGGGTGCAGGGATTCCTTGCGTGCCTGGTCGAGACGATTTCCCTCAAGATCCGGAACGATGGTGATGTCAAATGTCAGGCCCTTGGCTTTGTGAATGGTCATCACCTGCACCACGCTGGTCCCGCTGGCCTCGGTGATTTCCTGCGCGGGAATGAACCTTAGAAAGTCATCGATGTCGCGGCTTCCGCCCTGGTCAAATTGCCGGGCCAACTCGAGAAACAGCGGAGCGCGCCAACGGCCAAACTCGTCCAGCCCCGGCGCGAGACGGTCGGCCCACTCTCGGGCGACCGCCTCGAAACCGTGCTGATACACACCGCGCTGAACCTCCCGCAACGCCGACTGCCATTCAACAAGTTCGGCAGGCAAAAACTTGGCCAAGGGGGTGAGCCGCAGGTGACCGATGGCATAGCGATCCTCCGGGTGAGCCGCTGCGCTAAACAACGAGAGCAGCGCAATGCCTAGCGGGTTGTCCGCACCGGGATTCGTCGCCGACTCGCCGACGATCGGCATGCCCAGCCCGGCGCTGCGAAGGTGATTGACCAGTTCGCGGGCGGCCTTGTTGCTCTGCACGAGGATCGCACACTCGAGTCGGTTCTTTATGGGTTGAATTTCTTTCAGCAATTGCGCCACCACCGGCCAGCGTCCTTCCTTGTCCTCCACTTGGAGATACATCGAGTGGCCCTTGTCCCCGGCGCGGTTTTCGGCGGATTCGTGTTTGCGCCAGATACCATCCCAGCGGTCGGCGGCAGTGCGGTTTTCATCGAAGGGCGCGAGCTTGGCGTCCTCACCGAATACGCGGTTGACCATCTCGAGGACATCCGGGCAGGAGCGCCATGACTCGTTGAGCTTGTCGGAAACGAACTCATCTGCGCCTGCTTGACCGTAAAACGCCTCCACTCGGTCGAATAATTGCGGATCGCCGCCGCGCCATTGGTAAACAGACTGCTTCTGGTCACCAACGCAAAAGAAGGTCCGTTCGCCACTGGCATCCTGCACCACCTCGTCGATAAGGTTGGCCACCGCGCGCCACTGGACGGTGCTGGTGTCCTGAAACTCGTCGAGCAGCCAATGATCAAACGCGCCGTCGAGACGATACTCCAAGTCGAGTCGATCCGGCCCGCTGCCGCCGAGTAATCCCCGGCCACCGGTCGGCGCGAGCAGCACCGGCAAGTCGCTGAAAGTCAGTCTGCCGGTTCGCCGGACTCTCGAGTCGTATTGTTTCTCGAATGCGTCCAGCAGGCCGTGAATCCCGCTCGTGCGCGCCAGCCTGATCTCCAGTTCCCAAGCGATACAGTAGCGCAGGACACGCTCCAGTTTATGGCCGAATTCAACCGAGGGCCGAATCATCGCCTTGGTGCTCCCGAACTTAAACTCCCAGTCACCAAGGTGCATCGCCCCCAATCCATCGAAGGCGCGCTTTAGTAAGGTCTCTGATTTCTCGAAGAGATCCTTCCCCGGTTCCCAACACATCAAATGATCGGCAATGCCGGAGAACCCCTTGTACACCTGTTTTCCGAAATTCTCGTCGTCCAGCAACTCGCGCCACTCGGAAACCAAATCCGGTAGTTCGGTATTCTCTCTTACCCAGGGATTGCCAGCCGGCCAAATGCGGACGGGGTCTCCCCAGCAGTCCGCGCCGGGAACGCGTAGCAGCAATTCGTGGCACTCCTCCAAGTGCTTGGCGAACGCGCCGACGAAGTCGAGGTTGTTCCGGCCCGCCGTGGCCAGTTGGTACGACTTGATCAAGTTGTCCTGCTCGGTTTTCTTCACCTGCCGAGCCGCCAACATTTGCTCGATCACCGTCAGGCGCGCCTGCTCCATCTCAAATCCGTCCATCATCTCGAACTGGCCGCCCAGCCCGAACTCGGGCGAAAACAGGCCAAGCACTCGATGAAAAAAACTATCGATCGTACCCAGCGTCAGATGACCCATGCTGTCCAACAAGCGGCGGAGCGCAGCGCGGAACTCCGCAGGCCCTGCACCGGGATGACCTGTGCCCTTGGCCAAGTCCGCCGCCCCGGCAGGGTCGTCCGCCGCCTTGGCCAACTTGTGCAGGATGCCTTCGAAAAACTCGCCGGCCGCCTTCCGGGTGAACGTCAACGCGATGATTCGCTCCGGCGCTGCACCGTACAGCAGCAACTGGATAAACCGGTTGGTAAGTTGGTAGGTTTTCCCCGTACCGGCCGAGGCGCGAATCATCGTGTTCGGAATCCGGCTCATGCCATCACCTCCCCCGGATTGGCTGCCGTGCTCTCCGGTTGGTCGAACAAAATGGCCTCGTAGTCGTCGTATTTCAACTTGTCCGCCGGTGGCCAGAACCGTTCTTCCGCGACGTGATTTACCACGCCGCTCGCGCACTCCATCGCCAATGCCATGACCTCCGCATTAAACGGCGCGAGTAGTGAGACGCCGGTGCTCGTGCCCACGGAGGGTATGTTGAAATAGCCAACATCCACCTCCGCGTCGTGTTCCTCCTCAATCGCCCAGGCGTATAGCGGCAGCTGCAGATCGAGCCACCGCTGCGGTACGCGTTTTTTAACATCACCCGCCTCCAACCGCGCGTACTCGGGGGCGACTTCTGCATCGCGATCCTCCCGGTACGGGCCCCAATGCGCCTTGGAAGGCTCCTTGGCGGTGCCGGTTTTGTAGTCGAGCACCCGCACTGCGCCGGTGTCGTTATTCTTCTCAACCCGGTCGATCGTTCCGCGGATCGCCATCCCTCCCAGTGTCTTTTCGAATTTCCGTTCCGCCTCGATGATCTCCCACCCGGACTCTCGCTCTCGGGCCTGCACGATCGCCACGTGATGCAGCCGGCGCTCGATGATTTGTTGCTGCACGCGCAATGGCAGTGGTGGCTCGGAGCCAAAATCTCCCTCCACCTGTTGCTTCAACTCGGCGACCAGAAATTTGTAGATCGTACCGGGTGAGGTTGAATTTCGAATCGTCTTGTCTTTTCCGAACGCCTCCAGCACCCGATGGACGAGTGAGCCGAATCCGCGCGCATCCTGTTCCCGAAGAGCAAAGTCTTGCGACTCCATTCGCATCACGTGGCGCAGGTAAAACCGGTAGGGACAAGCGAGATACGCCCGGATCGATGTGGGGCTGAGGTGTTTCACCCGCTTGGCCGACTCAGTGTGCAATGGCCAGGCGGCTGTCCACGCGGGGGGTTGCTCAGTCTGCGGCAGGTCGGCGAACAGGTGCTCCACCCGCTTGGCCAACTGGTCGTCCGGGCAGCGGAACAGCAGGCGAGACGGCTTGAGCGGATCGCCGTTATGCCGCTGGCGTCCGGTGAAAAAATCGACCCGGCCACCATCTTTCCGGCTGCGGATCAACAGCTCCAGCAGCCAGGCGTCACGGGCAAACCGATCTTCGTTGCTCCGCAGACCAAGCGGCGCGCGGAGGCTCTCCGGCAGGAACCGGTCGCCGTGGATCGACTCCGGCAGCACGCCTTCATTTGCGCCGGTGACGATCAAGTGCGGTGCATCTTCCCACGCCAACTCGAGCCAGCCCTGCAGGTCGATCGTATCGGCCGGCCGCTCCGGAAACAGCGCTCCACGGCCAAGGTCATCCAGCACCAGCGTCAACTCCTGCGCCGCACTGCGCTTGGCCGCAGCAGGCACTGCGGCATTCAGCTTGGCCAGGCGGTCGTTCAGTTGGGCAACCGCCTCGATGCAGGTTTCGTCCGCGGCATCCGCGCTGTTGAACTCGCGATCGGCAAGGGTGGCTTTCAAAAAAACGACCAAGCCAACCGGCAATGGCTCCTTCGCCAACTCGTCCAGCGCGTGTTGCAACAAACGCAGCGCCGTGCGGGCCGTGATACGGTAGCCAATTTTTTCCTCCTCCCGCCTCGGCACAATCTCCAGCCGGGTCGCCGCCGCCAAGTCGGCCGGGATATGTTTCAGCCGCAACTCATCCAGCCCCCGCAGCAGGGCCGTCGGCTCAATCGAGTCATCCTGCTGCGCCAGCCAATGCCACGCATCCGGCAGCCGAAGCAGTGCGTCCGCGTTGGCGAACGTCGGGTTCTGCAACACCGCCAGCAGCGACTGCAGAAAGGCGTGCAGCGATGTGCGCCGGATCGGCTGCCCGGCGGGGTCGAAATATCGAATGCCGCCCTCGCGCAACTCGCGCCCAAGATGCGGGATCACCTTCGGGTCTGCCGTGCCGACGCCGACCGTGTCGTAAACTTCTTCTTTGTACTGCTTCAGCCAGTTGACCACGTCGCGGGCCTGTGTGCGTTCGTCGAGCGACGGGTGAAGATGCTCGTTGACCAACGGCAGATCGCGCTTGGCCCAGCGCTCCGGCACCGGCCGGCCCCAGTCGTCGAACAACGCCTCGCCGCCCTCCGGGCCAAAAACCAACGACTCGATGGCCACCCCCTGCCCCGCCGCTTTGCCAAGCGCGGACTGCACCAGCGGCGACAAGTCGGTGATGCCCATCAGCACGATCCGCCGTATGCCGTCCGGCATGCCTGGCTTGGCCGCAGCGGCGCGCTTGGCATCGTGCGCATCGCGCAGTTTCACCTTGGCCAGCGAGGCGCGGTAAACCGATTCGAGCTTGGCCAAGTCCTCCCAGCGGGCACGCTCCGCTTCGGCTTGCCCGGATGCCGCCACGGCGGCGCAGTCACAATCGGCATCGACCAGCGTGCCGCGCAACTCGTGCAGCGATCGCGCCATCTGGCGGCACCAGTTAAAATCCACCACCGAAGGCAACCGCGGAAACAGCGCGGCGTAACGCCCCAGCGCCTCGCCCTGCAGCACGGTCACCCAATGCCAGTGGCAGGCCACCGTGTCGGCAATCGTTTTGTCCGCTTCATCGCCGGTGAGCATGACCGCCGGTGTTGCCGTCTTCGGCGGGAAGAGACCGCCGCCACGCTTGGCCATCTCGCCCGCCAGCGCCTCGCGGAACCGCCGCCCCGCCTGTTGCGTCGGCAGCAGAAGGAGAGTGTCACTCAGATCGGCGGTGCTGCCGGTCTCACCCGCCAGCAACCACTCCGAGGCTGAGGCGAGCAACGGCCGGTCCCAGGTGAGATACGTTCTGTTCGGTGCGGCTGCCATGCAGTCGCCACAGTTTATTGCTCCGTTCATCATGGCGCAAACGATACCTCCCCCGCTGGGACAAATACGGTCCCAAGCGACAACCGAGTTACCCGCCCTTTACCCGCCAACGCGCCCACGGTAGGTTGCGGCCGAACGAACGCCGAAGAGATGAAACAGCACCCCCCCACCGAGACACCCAACCCTTACAATGTCGTGCACGACGCTCCCAAGCCGGCGTCGATTAAGGTCTTCGGCATCCTGAATATCGTTTTCGGCGCGATGGGCCTAATCTGCGGTGGAGTTGGCGCGCTTTTTTGGTTCTTTGCCGCCAGAATTCCCGAATTCGCGGAAGAGTTCGAGCGGTCCATGAGCGCCCAATATGCTGAGGGCTACGATGTTCTGGTGTTAGCCAGCTCATGTTTTTATTTCCTGCTGAGCGTGTTGCAGGTTGCCTGCGGCATAGGCCTGCTAAAGGAGAGGGAATGGGGTCGTAGCGGATCGGTGGGCTATGCCGTGCTGACAATACTGTACTACGTCGCCTACACCGCAGGCACCATCATGCTGTCGAAGGGGTCAACCGTCATCGTTTCCATCGCCGGCGCGACTTGCGCCATGGTCATCGCCTTCGTCTACCCGGTCTGCATCCTGTTTTTCCTGACCCGCCCGAGCGTCGTTGAAGCGCTGAAGGATTAAGCGGGTCACCTCGGGCGCTTGGCCGGATTCTTCCAGTTCTTGTGCCACTGGTATCCCCAAAGCGATTCGTTTGGAGCCAAGCTGGCGTGACCGTCGTAGAATACCAGGTTGATGGCGCCGGGCAGCGGCCTGTCCCGATACTTCATCGCCGGTAGTGACTGGTTTCCGGCCGGATATTTGTGGCGCGCCAACGTGATCCGCGACATCCCCGCGTTCTCACCGGCATTGCCCAGGGCGAGATTGCTCGCGCAACGATCCCGTTCCTGCGGCCAGGCATCCACCCACATCGAGTCGCAGAAAACCGGGCTCTCACTGGGATGCCGTGCGTCTGTGTCGAGCCGGAAGGCGTTGCGAACCAGCGGGAACAAACCGGCGCCGTTAGGCCAGTCGCCGGAGTAAAACCACCCGTTCAACGCGTAGCTGCCGATCCACTTTGGTTCGCGTATGCCGGGCCGCAACTCGCTGCCCCACACCCATGCCGTCGTCGAGGTGCCGCCCTTTCCTTTCCTGTACGGCGCGGTGGGGCAAAGGCGTATCGCATCGGTTTCGGAATAAAACTCCCCGATCGAGTCCATCCACAACTTGCCGTTGCCCATCCAGTACGACGGCGTCCGGCCAGTCTCGTTAGAGTACAGGAAGAATGCCAAGCCGAGCTGCTTAAGGTTGCTGAGGCATTTTATTTCGGCCGCCTTGCTCTTGGCCTTGACCAGGGCCGGCAGCAGCAACGCAGCCAAGATGGCGATGATCGCAATGACCACCAGCAGTTCGATCAACGTGAAGCCACCTCGCCGCGCCCTTGGCTTGTTGTGATTCGTCATAATAATCATCAGGTCTTGCCGGCTGCGGCCCGCGATTCCGGGAGACCGGATCGGACGTGCAGGTCGCGCTGGGGGAAGGGAATCTCGATACCGTGTTCACGCAGCTTCTGCTCGATGATGAAATTCATCTCGCTGGTGAAATGAATCGGGGTCGCGGTCATTTCCTGCGTCCAGACCGCCAACTCAAAGTTGAGTGAACTGTCGCCGAACTCGGTGAACATCACGACCGGTTCCGGGGTCTTCAGCGCCTTCGGATGCTCCGCAGCCGCCTCGAGCAACAGGCGCTGCAGCAGTTTTAAGTCGCTGCCGTACGCCANGCCGACCGGTACACGAATGCGCACCTTCGGGTCTCCGTGGCTCCAGTTGGTGACGGTGTTCGAGATGAAGTCGGCGTTGGGGACGATCATGGTGATGTTGTCGTTGGTCACCACGGTCGTGCTCCGTAGCTGGATTTTCGTCACGCGCCCGGCCACGCCGGCGACCTCGATCCGGTCGCCAATCGAGATCGGCCGCTCGGCGAGGATGATGATGCCGCTGACAAAATTGTTGATGATGTTCTGCAGGCCGAATCCCACCCCCACCCCCAGCGAGGCAGCGACAATGGCCAGCGAACTCAGGTCCAGTCCCGTCACCTGAAAGGCGACATAAAACCCGATGGCGATCAGCGTGTAGCCAAGTATCCGGCTCAAGCCGTACTGCAGTGACGGCTGAAGCCCGGTCTTGGACAGCAGCCGCCGGATGAGCCAGCGCTGAAGCAGGCGCTCCACGACGATCACCGACGCAAACAGGAGGATCAGCAACAGGATGCCACCGACGGTGACCGTGTCCGGCCCGAATAGTTCCGTGGCCCACACCTTGACGAGGAATTCCCAGATGGCCTGCAGCGTCTCGTTCATGTCTCGGGCAACCATCGACCAAACGGAACCGTGGCAGCAAACAAAAAACGGTGACGTCGCCAGGCGGTTGAGCTACGTTCCCCCCAGCCGAGCCTTTTACAACATGAACACCACACGCACAATCGCCGTCACGCTGCTGGCCTCGTTCGCCCTTGGCCAAGCGCAAGCCCTCGCCGAGGCCAAGCCGGTTTCCCACGCGCTGATCACCGGCACCGAGGCCGGCTGGCGCGCCATGACAAAAGATGACTTCGTGAACGTCAACTGCGCCGACGACACCTGGTCGTTCGAGGGCAACCTGATCAAGTGCACCGGCAAACCGGTCGGCGTCATCCGCACCAAAAAACAGGTAACCAACCTCGAGTTGGTCGTCGAGTGGAAACACAAGCAGTACGGCGGTAATTCCGGCGTGTTTCTCTGGGCCAACCCCGAGAGCATCCAGCGGCTCGCAGCTGGCAAGGGCCGCCTCCCCGCCGGCATCGAGGTGCAGGTGCTCGACCTCGGCTACGCCGAACGGTACGAAAAGAAGCACAAGAAACCTTCCGACTGGTTCACCTCGCACGGCGATGTCTTCCCCACGCAAAGTGCCAAGATGAAACCGTTCCCGCCGGTCGCGCCGAACGGCAAACGTAGCTTTCCGTCGAAGAACACCACCAAGGGTGTCGACGAGTGGAACCATTACTACATCCGTGCAATCAACGGCGAGGTGCGCCTCTGGGTCAACGGCGTCGAGGTCTCTGGCGGCACCGACTGCCAACCGGCCACCGGCTACCTTTGCCTCGAGTCGGAAGGCGCGCCGATCGAGTTCCGCAACCTCCGCATCCGCGAACTGCCGTAATTCCAGTATTACCCCGCTTGGCCGATGAGGACGACGAACTCGCCCTTTGGCTTTCGATCCGCGTACTCGGCCAACAACTCCGCCGGTAGGCCGCGCTGGATTTGCTCGAATTTTTTTGTCAGTTCCCGAGCCAAAACGACCGGCCGGCCCGGGGCCAGTTCCACCAGTTCACCCAGCAGCTTCACCACGCGGTGGGGCGACTCGTAAACCGCGATTGTCCCCGGCAATTCCAGCANNTTGGCCAAGCGCTTGGCCCGTTGGCCGCTCTTTACCGGCAGAAAACCGATGAAGTGAAACTCGTCCGTGGCGAGGCCGCCCGCCGTCAACGCCGCCACCAGTGCGCAGGCTCCCGGCACCGACTCCACCCGGCAGCCTGCCTCGATCGCGGCCGCGACCACCCGCTGGCCTGGGTCGCTGATGCCCGGGCTTCCCGCGTCGCTGACGAGCGCCACCGTCCCCCCGNCCTGCAGCANCTCAACGATCTCGCCGGAGCGCTTGGCCTCGTTGAACTTGTGCGTGCTGACCTGCCGCTTGGCCAAGCCGAGGCGCTTGAGCAGCATCCCGGTGTGCCGAGTGTCCTCCGCCGCAACAAGGTCGCAGTCACGCAGCGTGCGGATTGCCCGCAGTGTGATATCCTCCAGGTTGCCGATCGGTGTCGCGACAAGATAAATCGTCCCCGGCTCGAGGGGCGCGGGAGTCAATTCCGGAAGATCAATCGGCTCGGGCATCGGTCAGGCCGCCGTGTCGAGCGCGATGGCCAGCGGCGGCATGGGGCAGTCGAGTGAATCGGCGACGGCGCGGAGCAGTTCCGCCTCCTTGATTTGCAGATAGCCGTCGGCCGACACGGTGGCAGCGGCGGCCTGAATGAGTTGGCGCTTCAGATTTGGGGATGCNCCGGCGAGGGTGACGAGAGCCTGGTCCAGTTCGTTCAAGCCGCATTCGGCAGGCGGCAACGGGATCACCTCGGTCGCGTCAGCGAGACNAGCCGCNCCGGNTNGTTGGGCCTTCNGGATNGTTTCGTNATCGCTGCCNGCNGTGCAGGCCAGCGCCGAGANCANGANGCTGCATTCGNGGCCCNCCCGTTTCAGCGANTANAGTTGNGCGGTTTTCCTGCGTTGTTTCGAAAAGTGCGGCTCNAGNTGGCGGATCACCAGCTTGGACAGCGAGAACTCGAACAGGTCGATCTGCTCATCCGCCGCAGCCAGTGACTCGAGAAGATGGGTGAAGTAGTCGAACTGTTCGCGCGCCAAGCGCCGCAGCGCGCCGATGGCCAGGTCGGCGACCGGTAACTTGGCCCGGGGATCAAGCTGGGCCACCTCGCCGCTCAACTTGAGCGTGGCCTTGGCCATGGTTTCGCCGAATAGATCCTTCAC
>NYYJ01000153.1 GCA_002686755.1 Verrucomicrobiales bacterium | reverse complement strand
TCAGCGGACCGGCTCGAACTGCGTCTGGCCTTGGCTGGATGGCAGGAGGGACACGTCACGCAGGTGCGTTGTTTTGACGTGATGAATGAGAGTGGCGAACCCCTTACTCACGGTACGTTCCATTACACTCTGAACGAAATCCCCGGGCCGTGACGCGCTTGGCCAAGCGGACGACTCAAGACGGTGCCCGGTCGGGCAGCAGTTCCTTCATGAACTTGGCCAGCGTCTCGTTTGTCGGGCCGTAGCCCTTGTGGTACATGTGGTACTCGAGATCCTTCATCAGCCGCTCGGCGGAGTTGTAGCGAACCTCGAGATCATGGGCGAGGGTCTTCTGCAGAATCGCGTCCAGCCGGAGATCGATGTAGTCGCTTTCGTTGCGGAATTGCGGGATGGGCAGGTCTGTGATTCGCTGCCGCGACTCCGCCGCGTCCGCCCCGGCGAACATGTTTTGCCCAAGCAGCAATTCGGAAAGGATGATGCCATTTGAGAAAATATCCGATCGCTGATCCGTGACCTCGAAGTTGGCCTGCTCCGGACTCATGTACTCCGGCGTTCCGGACAACTGCTCGCCCTCATTTTGTTCGATCAGCCCGGCCGCCTTGGCCACGCCAAAGTCGGTCAACTTCACGTCTCCCTCGAAACTCATCATGACGCTTCGCGGGCTGACATCGCGATGAACGATGCCAAGCGGCTGCCCCTCGGCATCCTTCTTGCCGTGCGCGTAAGCCAGGCCGCGTGCGATGCGGCTGGCGATGAACACAGCCAGCGGCCCCGGCAGTTCCCTGCCTTGGGCATTCACCTCGCGGATGAACTCGGCCAAGTTCACCCCTCGGATGTACTCCATGACCATGTAGTAGGCGCGCTGATCCCCCTGCAGCTTGACGTCGCTGTGGGCGCCCATCCGGCGGTAAAGCGACTTGCCCTCGTCGCCGAAGTTGTAAATCTGTACAATCTGCGGGTGGATCAAGTCGGCGACCAGCTTGCCCTCCCCGATGAAGTTCTCGATGAACTGGCGCTGCATCGCGAACCGCTCGTGCATCACCTTGATCGCCACCTCCTTGGCGAAGCCCTCCGAGCCGATCTGGTAGGCACGGAAGACCGCGCCCATTCGGCCGTCGGCGATCTTCTCGACGACCTCGAACCTTAAATCTCCCGAAATNTCAAACAGGGCGGCCATNAACTCANTTTCAAACTCTCAAACNGGTCAGTCAAGCACGGCCAATGCCAAAGCGCAAAACATTGCGTGTANNCAGGGTTTTACCTACTTTNGCCGCCGAATGAAGCGAATNGCCACAGCGCTGGGGTTGCTCATCGCANTGATGACGCCCTTGGCCAAGGAGGCCCAGAGCGGCNCGCTCAATTGGCGTCCCGACGGAACGGCGACTGTGCAGATTGAGCAGTGGCCGCTGGAAAAAGTGCTTCAATCCCTGAGCGATCAGGGGAGATGGGAGATTTTTGTCGAGCCGGATTTGCGGATGCAAATCACGACCCGGTTTAGTGACCTCAAGCATTCCNAAGCGCTCCGCCGCCTGTTGAGCAATGTAAACTTTGCGGTAATCCCCTCACCCGGCAGCCGGTCGAAATTGCTGGTCTACAAAACCTCATCGACCCGGGCCGTGGTTCGGATCGTCCCAACCAAGCGCTTGGCCAAGCGCGAACCGGAGAAGAANAAGAAGAAGGCGATCATCCCGAACGAACTGGTCATCACCCTCAAGCCCGGCTCCGGCATCGACATCGAGGCGCTCGCGAAACAGCTGGGCGGGGAAATCGTTGGCGAAATCGAGGGCCTTGGCATTTACCGGCTTCGCTTCGAGAACGAACAACTCGCCGAGAAAGCCCGCACGCTGCTCAGCCAGAACAGCGGCGTTGCCTCCATCGACAGCAACTATGGGATCATCCCGCCTGCTGCCCTTTCCCCGGTTGGGCTCAGCGCGCCTTCGNTCAATCTCCGGCCTTCGTCAGCAGATGAGGACGGGATCGTGATCGGTCTTATTGACTCGAGCGTCCAGCGGGACGGCTCCCGTGTTGGGGAGTTCCTCTTGCCGGAAATCTCAATGGCCGGCGATGCGGCAGACCATCCGGGCCAGGTGAACCACGGGACATCGATGGCGGAAACCATCCTTCGCGGCCTCTCCTCCTCCCTCGAGGATACGAGGGAAACATCCGTGAAGATTCTGCCGGTTGATGTCTACGGCCAGCACGAGAGCACTTCGACGTTTGCCGTGGCACAAGGCGTGCAGGCGGCCATCGAGGCCGGGGCAGACATCATCAGCTTGAGCCTTGGCTCGGATGAGCAGAATCCACTCATGCGATCGGTCATCCAGGCCGGCACGAGGGAGGGGGTGCTGTTTTTTGCCGCGGCCGGCAATGAGCCGACCGGCTTGCCTGTCTTCCCGGCGGCCCAACCGGAGGTGGTCGGGGTGACCGCGCTGAACCTAAGCGGTCGGGATGTGGCCAAATACGCCAACACCGGGGCATTCGTTGAGGTAGCCGCCCCCGGCGCCGGGATGACAGTGTTCAACGACCAGACTTATTTTGGAACGGGCACCTCGTTTTCCACCGCCTACGTGGCCGGTATCGCAGCGGGAATCAGTTCAACCGAAGGCATTCCCGTGCAGCAGGTTCGCGGCCTGATCGCCGCCGAAATGAAGCCGCCCGGACCGTGATCCGCTTGGCCAAGCGTCAATCCGCATCCAGCCCAAGCTTGGCCAAGTCCTCATCGGTCTTGGCATCCTTCTTGTAGGCCGTGACCTTGTTCCGGAGCGTCCGGACACTGACGCCGAGCAGTTTGGCTGCTTTGGTGCGATTGTGCCCCGACTCGGCGAGCGCGCGGATGATATGGGCCTTCTCAGCTTCCTCCAGTTTCTGGAACGTTCCGCCTTCCGCAGAACCTCCCGTTTTGTTGGCTGTGTTGCGGGTTAGATTCAGTTGTTCGGGGCTGATCACACCATCCGCCCCGCACAGGATGACGGCGCGTTCAACGACGTTCTGCAGTTCGCGGACGTTCCCCGGGAAATCATGATCCACGAGGCTCTTTTTACTCTCCTCGCTGAACGACCCAACCGCGATCCCATGCTTGCGGACGAAAAGCTCACGGAATTTCTCGGCCAGGAACAGGACATCCCCGGCGCGGTCCCGCAAGGGAGGAACAAAAACCGGAACCACGTTCAACCGGAAGAAAAGATCCTGCCGGAACTCGCCCTTCTCGACACTCTCCTCAAGGTTGCGGTTTGTTGTGGCGATCACGCGGACATCGACCTTCACCGTCTTGCTGCCGCCGACCCGCTCGAACTCCTGCTCCTGCAACACCCGCAACAGCTTGGCCTGCATGGCCAATGAAATTTCACTGATCTCATCCAGCAGGATGCTTCCCTCGTGTGCCAACTCGAACCGCCCCTGCCGCTTGGAAACCGCGCCAGTGAACGCCCCCTTCTCGTGCCCAAAGAACTCGCTCTCGATCAGAGTCTCCGGCAAGGCAGCGCAGTTGATCTTGATAAACGGTTTCTGAGCCCGCGGGCTTTGCGCGTGCAACGCCCGGGCAACCAGCTCCTTGCCGGTGCCGCTTTCGCCCTGGATCAAAACGGTGACCTGTGTTTGCGCAACCCTCTTGACCAGTGTGCGGGTTTCCATGATCAGGTCGCATTCCCCGAGGATTTCCCGGTCGGCATCGTCCACCACGCCCTCCACCATGGCCGCATTGGCCCGGGCGATGTGGTTGAAGTTGCCGGCTTTGTGCAGTGCGATCTCAATTTGTTCGCGGGAAAACGGCTTGGCCAAATAGTCGAAGGCTCCCGCCTTGAAGCAATCCAACACGAAGGAGTCCGGTTCGCCGTTGACCAGCGGGATCAGAAGCGGCTTTTCGGCCCGTTGACTGATGTCCCCGAAAAAGTCCAGCAACTTGCATTCGGGCAGTTTCGCGTCGATGAAAACCAGATCGAACTCATCCTTGCCGAGATAATTGTAGACATCTTGAATCGTGCCCGCCTCGGCCACATCGATCCTTTTGCTGCGGATAAACTCAGCCACCGTTCGGCGAAGATTGTCGTCGCCTTCGGCCAATATGACCTTTTCAAGTGGCATCTGGGTTTAACGGGATCTGTCAGGTTGCGTGGCGTTGATACACCCCGGCCACCGCCGCCGGGTTGTTCTGCCGCGAAGAGGGTAACTGACTGGGAGGCGCCATGCCATGCTGAAGTATCAGTTTTTCATTCTCCCGGTCGAGCATCACGGTTTTCATGATCAGATCCATGTTCTGCTTGATCAGGTTGGAAATATCCATGTTTTTTGCCCGCTCAGCCGGCGAAAGTTTCCCCCAAAGCGCCTTGTGCGCCTTGACGCGGACCATCGAACCGGTGACGCGCTCCAGCAACCCCTTCCTGCGGTCGGTGTGGGCGTAGGCTTCCCTCGGCGTTTCCGAGTTGAGAATTCGATTCTCCTCCTGGACCAATTCGTAGGCTTCCCCACAAAGCGTGAGGTGTTCATTCAGTTCATTTATGAGAGACTTCTCCATATTGTAACTTTTCTTTCGAGGCCAGGACGCTCTGCTGGCCCAACTCACGGTGGGCGTTCAGATAAGCTGCCACCAGCAGATTGTTTGGGTTGAATGGGTACTTGGCGGGATCCAGCGCAGAAAGCGCATCCACCAAATAGGTTTCTTGACCCGGGGAGCCAAGAGGACTCCAGCCTGACTGGAGAAGCTCCAGTTCCCCCCTGTATTCTGCGAGCAACTCCTCCCGAATGTTATCCAGGAAAATCTCCCGGAACTCATCCGGATAATGGACAGGGTCAGGATCGGCAGGGTCAGACAAGAATGCCAACGCGCTTGAATAAGCATCCCTCGCCAGTTGCACGCCGGATGCCCGAAGCTCACCCATGCGCCCATGTTCTGCGAGGTCGTTTGGGGTTGCCGCACCTCGCGCCACCGGGTTCAGCTTCGAAATGCAAATCCCCGTCATCAACGCCGCCGTAAAGCCAATATCACGAAGCCCTGACTGGCGGGCATCCCGGACAACCTCCGACAACAAAGGATAAGCCGTCAGGTAGTCTCCATCATCAACCAGGCCCTTTGCAATTCTCGTCTTGGCAAGCACCGTCCAAATCGAGGTAGCCCCTACTTCCGGCCGTATGAAATACCGAAAAAACAGAGCTTTGCCCTCCTCTGTTTTGCCCATGGCATGTAACGCCTCCAACAGCACAAAGGCGACCTCGTCCCGGTTCTCGACGTCCGATGCGGATGCAATGGCATCTTTCGACACAACCTGATTCAGCAACCGGAGGTAAATCTCGCATGCCGGAATACAACGGGCATAAGCATCCTGAATTTCGTTCAAGCCGAGAACAGAGGAATGCGTATGCTTGTACCTCGCCGCCGCCGCGATCGAGCGAATCTGTCCAAGCAGATAATCCAGGCTGGACGACGATCCCAATTCAACCGTGGCGACCAATCGATCAAAATGAGTGACGGCCTCCCCGTACAGCTTACCGGCGAACACTGCGGTGGACTCCCTCAATTGCTTCCCCCTTGCTTCAGCCAAAATAGCATAGCCAATCGACAGGCTCGCCCTCTTTTTGATCCCCGCAACATTCTGCCGCAACAGGTCAGCGTCACTGCTTTGCGAGCGACTGACCTTCTCCATATCGCCGCACCACAGCAACGCTTGGTTATACTTCGACTTTGCAGCGTCGTAACAGCCCGCCAATTGGTGGATATCCCCGCTCGCGAGGTAACCGTACCCGGCCATCGGATGGCTGTAATTTTCAGAAAGAAAACGATCCAGCACGCTAATCGCAATGAATAAATGATTTTCGCGCGTGGCCTTTTCGGACAATTGTTTGGCAACCGTGAACGCCGGGCTACCATGCTCCCGCCTCATCAGCCTTGATCTAAACTCAATTTCCAACAGCGGAAGACCGGCAATTTCAGCACATTTGGCGGTGTCGCCCAACTGCCGGTGGCTGTCTGCGGAATTTGGGAAAATGAGGCAATGGGCGGAGAGGAACAGTGCCGCATCGAGATACATCGCCAAGGTGGACTCGTGACTTTCAAGCAGGCGCTTGGCCAAGGCTTCGTCGCCTCCGGCCAAGCGCTTGGCCTCGCTCTCCAGCGCTTGGGCAAGGGCATC
>NYYJ01000152.1 GCA_002686755.1 Verrucomicrobiales bacterium | reverse complement strand
TGGGAGGCGGTCGACCGCTTGGCCAAGCGGTTCTTCTCGGCCAACCCGCTCTCGCCCATCGGCCACCGTTACATGGCGCTGACCGCGCAGCAAACCGGCAACTCGGCGGCGACCATCCGGCCGCTCAAGCGGCTGTTGCTGCTCGATCCGGCCGACCCGGTGGATTTGCATTTCCGCCTAGCCACCGCGCTGGCCGACCGGTCGCCGGCCGAGGCCAAGCGCCACGTGCTGCAGGCGCTCGAGGATGCCCCGCGGTTTCGCGCCGCGCAAAAACTGCTCACCCGCTTGGCCAAGCCCAAGCCCCCCGCCGAGGAGGCCAAGGCGCAATGAATCGTCTGCGTCATCCGTCCCGCCGGTTTGGCCTTGGCCTGGTTTTGGCCACGTTGACATTGGCCACGTTCGTGGCGTGGAGCCAGCACAGTTGGTCCCGCGGCGATCGCGGTGATCGCGCCGGTGTCGAGGACTGGGAGCGCGACGGGGAACTGCCGCACGACACGTTCACCTTCGCCCGCATCCAGTACGACTCGTGGGGCGGCGGCTGGAGGGGGCGCGGCAAGTGGTCGATCGACTATCCCGAGAGCGACCTCAACATGTCGTTCCGCCTGCAGCAGCTCACCGCGCTCAAGGTCGATCCCGACGGCGAGGTGTTCACCCTCACGGACGCCAAGCTGTCCCACTATCCGTTCATCTACATCATTGAGCCGGGCGAAATGACCCTCAGTGACGAAGAGGTCAAGGCGCTGCGCAAATACCTACTCACCGGCGGCTTCCTGATGGTGGACGACTTCTGGGGCGAGGCGGAGTGGCGGAATTTTGAGCGGGAGTTCAAGCGGGTGTTCCCGTCGCGGGAGATCGTCGAGCTGCCGCTTGGGCACGAGGTGTTCCAGTGCGTGTTCCCGCTGAAGGAGAAACCGCAGGTGCCAAATCCCCGCACGGCGATGCAGGGTGCACCGTATGGCATTACTTGGGAGCGGCGTGACGCTGAGATACCACACTATCGCGGGGTGTACGACGACGATGGCCGGCTGATGACGATCATCTGCCACAACACCGACCTTGGCGACGGCTGGGAGGAGGAGAGCCGCGCCGGCGAATGGTATTTCAAGGAATTCTCCGAGCCCAAGGCGTACCCGATGGGCATCAACATCATTTTTTACGCAATGACTCACTAAAATGGAAAACACCGAAACCACACACGAGGAGGACCGGCAGGCGGTCGAGCAAATCGCTGCCGGCCGCGAAAAAATCGAACAGGAACTGGGCCGCGTCATCATCGGGCAGAAGGCGGCGGTCGAGGAGATTCTCGTCACGCTCTTCGCCGGTGGCAACTGCCTCATCACCGGCGTGCCCGGCCTGGCCAAGACGCTGATGGTGCGGGCCATCGCCGGGATTTTTGATCTCGGTTTTCATCGCATCCAGTTCACACCCGACCTCATGCCGGCAGACATCACCGGCACCGAGATTCTCACCGACGGTGAGCACGGCAGGGAGCTGCGCTTCGTCAAGGGGCCGGTGTTCACCAACGTCCTGCTGGCCGACGAGATCAACCGCACGCCGCCCAAGACGCAGGCCGCGCTGCTCGAGGCGATGCAGGAAAAACAGGTCTCCGTCGGCGGCGCGAGCCGCGAGTTGCCGAAGCCGTTCTTCGTGCTGGCCACGCAGAACCCGATCGAGATGGAGGGCACCTACCCGCTGCCGGAGGCGCAGCTCGACCGCTTCCTGCTCAACGTGTTCATCGACTACTTGCCGGAGGAGGAGGAGGTGCGCGTGGTCAGCGAGACCACCCGGCGCGACGACGTGCAGCCCAGCCCGGTGTTCAGCGCGGAGGAGGTGCTGCGCATCCAGGGCGTCGTGCGAAAGGTGCCGGTGGCCGACTCGGTCGTCCGTTATGCCGTGCGCTTGGCTGCGAGTTCGCGCCCCGGCCAGGCTGGGGCGCCGGACTTCGTCAACGAGTGGGTCAACTGGGGCGCGGGACTCCGGGCCGGCCAGGCGTTGATTCTCGGCGGCAAGGCGCGTGCGCTGCTGCAGGGCCGCGCCCATGTCACGCCGGACGACGTCAAGGCGCTCGCCGTGCCGGTGCTGCGCCACCGCATCCTGCCCAACTTCAAGGCCGAGGCCGAGGGCGTCGACGCTGACAAGGTTGTCGAGAAACTCCTCGAGACCGTTCCCGTCCCGTGAGCCGTCCCGCCACAACGCACCGCTTTCTGGACCCGAAGGCCCTGATGGAAATCAGGAGCCTTTCGCTCCGGGCGCGTGCCGTGGTCGAGGGCTTCATGAGCGGGCTGCACCGCAGTCCGCGCACCGGGTTTTCCACCGAGTTCACCGAGTACCGCGAATACTCGCCCGGCGACGACGTTCGCTTCCTCGACTGGAAGGTAATGGCGCGGACCGACCGCGAGTTCATCAAGAAATTCGAGGACGAGACTAATTTGCGCTGCACGTTCCTGGTCGATTTCTCGCGCTCAATGGAGTTTGGCGGCGACGACGGTGGCGTGAAAAAAAGCGACTACGCCCGCACGTTCGCCGCGTCGCTGGCGTGGTTTCTCACGCAACAGCGGGACGCCGTCGGCCTGGCGACGTTCGACCGTGACGTGCGAGAGTTCATCCCGCCGCGCTACCGCCAGGACCAGTTGAAGACGATCCTTGGCCGGCTCGAGACCCAGCCGGCCGGCAACGCCACCGACCTGTGCCAGTCGCTGGAGAAACTGGCCTCGCTGGTCGGCAAGCGTGGCATGGTCGTGCTCGTGTCCGATTTCCTCTCGCCACTCCACGAACTGGAGCGCTGCCTGAGCCTGTTCACCGCCGCTGGGCACGATGTCCGCGCCGTGCAGGTGCTGCACCCGCGCGAGGTTGATTTCGATTACGATTCTGCCGCGATTTTCGAGGACATGGAGAGCGGCCAAAACCTAATTCTCGATCCCGGTATGGCCCGCGAGGCGTACCGGCGGAAGATCACCGCGCACAACGACGCGCTCGACGCGATGTTCAGTGCGCAGGGCGTCCCCGGGTTTCGCGTGACGACTGCCGAGCCACTCGAGCGGGTGCTTCGCCGCTTCCTCGAGGAACGCCCGGCGCGCGCCGTCGTCCGGCAGCGCAGCTCGAATGGGAGGACCGCCGCATGAGTTTCCTGACGCCGCTTTACCTGCTGGGGGCGCTTGGCCTCGCCATCCCGGTCATCCTGCACCTGCTGCACGACCGTCCGAAAAACAGGCAACCGTTCGGCAGCCTGATGTTTCTCGACAAGACCAAGCCGCCGGTCGACCGCAAGCGGCGACCGACGCATCTTCTGCTTCTGCTGCTGCGCTGCCTCGCGCTGCTGCTGCTGGCATTCGTTTTTGCGCGGCCGTTTGTCGAGGTCGACAATCCCGCCGAGGCGCGGCGCGACCGGCAATGGATTACCGTGCTGCTCGATCGCAGCGCCAGCATGCAGCGCGGCGACCTGTGGACGCAGGCCAAGGCCAAGGCGCAAACTGCGCTGGGCCGGCTTGGCCCCGGCGACCGGTTCTCACTGATCGCCTACGACGACTCGACGGAGCGGCTGGCCAAGGTCGATTCGTGGCTTGGCAATGCATCAGAGACGGAGGTGAACGCCCAACTCGAGCGCTTGGCCAAGCCGGGCTTTGGCGGCAGCAACCTTGGCCAAGCGCTGGTATCCGTCGGCGAGGCGATCCACGAGACCGAGACGGAGGCGGACGAACAGCCGTTTGCCCGTCATGAGATCATCGTCATCAGTGATTTGCAGAAGGGCAGCCGTCTTGACGACATGCAGGGCTACGAATGGCCCACGGGCGTTCAGGTGACGCTCGAGCAGATCGGCGAGGACGACCAGGGCAACGCCGGTATCGAACAGGTCGCTTCCCGCGTACCTTGGGCTGCCAACGATGGCGCGCCGTCGTTTCGCATCAGCAACTCGCCCAGCGGCATCGGCGATGAGCTGGAGTTCGTGGCGCACACGGTGGCCGGCGATGCGTTCAGCCAAAAGGTGCACGTCCCGCCGGGCCGCAGCCGGGTGGTCGAGATACCGGGCGAAAGCGCCGGGAAGCCGATCGCGCGACTGGCCATCCAGGGCGACGCGGCGGCATTCGACAACCAGTTTCATTTCGCGCCAATCCGGCAGCAGACCGTGCGCATCGTCTACGTCGGCGAGGACGACCCGAATGACGCCGAGGGCTCGCTGTTTTACTTGGCGAGCGCGTTTCAGCCGTCGAGTGCGCTTGATTTTCAGGTCGAGTCATTCAGCGGCCAAGCGGCCGGTACACTGCCGGAGGCCGATTTGTACGTCATCGGCGATGCCGTCGGCGACCCGCTTGGCCAAGCGCTTGGCCAGGCGATCGAGCGGGGAGCGACCGCGCTGATGCTCGTGCAGTCGCCGGCCCAGACCGCGAACCTCGGCCGATGGCTGGGAGCGACCGGCGTGGCCATCCGAGACGTGGCGTCGAGCGACTTCGCGCTGATTGACATCAAGCTGCCAGACGACCCGCTGTTGGCCATCTTTCGAGACGCGCGGTACAGCAACTTTACGAACCTGCATTTTTGGGAACACCGCGAGTTGCAAAACCTGCCAGACGACGGCATCGACGTGCTCGCCCGATTCGACTCCGGCGCGCCGGCTTGGGTGTCGGCGGATCGCGGTGCCGGCCGTTTGCTGCTGATGGCCTCCGGCTGGAAACCGGCCGACAGCCAACTGGCGCTCTCGACCAAGTTCATCCCGTTGCTCTACTCGATCCTCAGGCCCGTGCTGGACGAAAAGACCCGGTCGCGGCAGTTCATCGTCGGCAGCAAGGTCGACGTGACGCGTTTTAACAACGGCCAGGCCGATGGCGGCGTCACCGTTCTGCCGCCCGGCGACGGGGCCAAGCCGATCGCGGTCGATGCCATGTTCACGCCGCGCGCTCCCGGCCTTTACACCGCGAATGGCAACGGTTGGTCGGAGACGTTCGCCGTGAACCTCCCGCCGGCGGAGAGCCGCACCGAGCCGATTCGGATGGATCAATTCAAAAAACTCGGCCTGCCGATGAGCGCCCCGGCCGCGACTCAGGCTGCCGTCGAGACGACTCAAAAAACGGAGCCACTCCGCCGCGAATATTGGCAGTGGGCCTTGGCGGCGGTGCTTTTGTTTGTCACTCTTGAAACCGTCCTGGCTGCGAAAGGCAGCCGCTCGGCCGAACCGGTCATGACATGAACGAGCCAAAAACACTCCAGGAATTCCTGATGCTCCACCGGCGGCAGCATCGACGGCAGAAACTGTACACCGGCCTGGCCGTTTGCTGGGGGCTTTGCGCGTTGGCAAGTCTCGGGGTCCTTGCGTTTGGCCAAGCGGCCGGATTCGACCTCCGCCTCGGCTGGCCGATTATTGGTACGGCGGGCGCTGTCCTCGCGGCGTTGGTTTTCCTGAAGGTGCTGCTCGTCGATTGGCTCACGCTGGCCGAGATCGTCCAACGGATCGAGCGACATCATCCTGATCTAAACAAGCTGCTCGAGACCGCATCGGAGCAGATCGCGAATAACGACCCCGACAAACTCGACTACCTGCAGCAGCGCGTGTTGACCGAGGCGCTTAGCGCGGCCCACAAGCAGGGCTGGGAATTCGAGGCCAACGGACGCCTTGCGCAAGCGCATCTGTTTCACGCCGTGGCGCTGGTGGTGTTCGTGTTGGCGGCGATGCAATTGCCGGGGTCCGGCGGTGACCCGTTGGCCCGGCAGGATCGGGTCGTGGTGGAGCCGGGCAACTTCGAGATCGAGCGCGGCCTGAGCCGAATCATCTCCGCGAAGTTCACCCGCGAGCAGGGCAGCGTCACACTGGTGTTGATGGAGCCGGGCCAGGAGCCGCGCAGGAGGCGCATGGTGCAGAGCCTTGACGACCCGACCTACAGTTATCGCCTGGCCAACGTGCAGGCCGCTGCCGTGTACCGTGTCGAGTACGGCGGCCAACGGGGGGAGGATTACCGGATGACCGTGTTCGATTATCCCGAGCTGAAGTCGTCTGAGGCCAAGCTCGACTACCCGGAGTTCACCGGCCGCGACGACAAGGTCATCCCCAACACCCGCCGCCTTACCGCCGTGGAGGGCACCGGGTTGACGTTCGATTTCCAGTTCAACAAGCCGCTCCAGTCGGCCGTGCTCAAGGCCCGTGACGGCGGGGCCGATGACATTCCGCTAAAGCCGCTGGCCGACGGCAGCCCGGAGTACCAGCTCCTGCGTGACTTCGACCAGCCGGGCGAGTTCCGATACGAGCTGCACCTCGAGGATGCCGAGGGACGCGAGAATCAATCCCCAGCCCGGTACGTGTTTACCGTGCTCGAGAATGTCGCCCCCGCGCTCAAGTTCGAGGCGCCGACCGGCGACACTGAGGTTTCTTCGATCGAGGAGATGCGGCTGCACGGCGAGGCGCGTGACGACTTCGGGCTGGCCGATGCCGGTATCGGCTACCAGTTGGCCGGCGAGGAGCCACAGTACATTTCGCTGGGCGCTGACGGCCTGGCCACGAACCGGCTTGACGTCGCCCATGTGCTGCGCATGGAGGATCTGGGCGTCGAGGTGGGGCAGGTGGTGAGCTATTTCCTGTGGGCCGACGACCGCGTCCGGGACGGCGGGCTGCGCCGGGGATTCAGCGATCTGTATTTCGCCACCGTGCGGCCGTTCGAGGAAATCTTCCGGCAAAACCGTTCCGCTACCGAGGGCATGCGGCAGCAACAGCAGCAGGGCGAGGGCGGCGAGCAGGGCGGAGAACAGCAGCAGTCCATCGCCAACATGCTCGACACGCAAAAAGAGATCATCAGCGCCACATGGAATCTCAAGCGCCGCGATGCCAACGATGAAAAATTGGCCGACGACATTGGGGTCGTGCTCGATTCGCAGGAGGAATTGGTCGGCCTGCTCGAGCAGGCGTCGGCGCTGCTGCAGGACNCCGAGTCCGGNGGCCAGGCGTANCAGGCCAACGAGGCGATGNAGGCCGCNGCNGACNGNNTNGCCAAGGCGANNGACGCCAGCGGCGANGCGNTTGGCCAAGCGCTNTCCGNNGCGATCNTCGANGAGCANACCGCCCTGCAGCANCTGCAGAAACTGCGNGAGAATGAGTTTCGCGTCTCCCGCCAGCANGCCNNNCANCAGCGCCNGCAGCAGCNGGGCCGCGGCAACAGCAANCGTTCCCAGCGCCANCTCGACCAGCTTCAAATGCAGGATTCGCGCAACAACTACGAGTTGGAGAGCAAGGCCGAGCGGCAGCAGCAACAGGCCCGGCAGCAGGGTGAGCGCGCCGAGCAGTTACAGACGCTCAACCGCCTCAAGGAACTGGCCCGGCGGCAGTCGGACCTGAATGAACGGGTGCAGGAATTGCAGATCGCCCTGCTCGACGCCGAGGACGAGGCCGAGCGCGAACGCATCGAGCGCGAACTCAAGCGCCTGCAGGAGGAACAGCGCGAACTGATCGATGATCTCGATGAGGTTCAGCAACGGATGGAGAGCAGCCAGGACGACGAGCTGGCCGAGTCGCGCCGGCAACTCGAGGAGGCCCGCGAGCAGATGGAGGAGACTGCCCGCAACCTCCAGCGGGAAGAGCTTTCGCAGGCTGCCAACACCGGATCGCGTGCCAGCCGAAACCTCGACGACGTTCGGGAGGATTACCGGGAACAAACCGCCAGCGAGTTTGCCGATGCCATGCGCGAGATGCGCCAGGACGCGCGCGAACTGGACAACAACCAACGCGAACTGAACCAGGCGATCGACGCGGACCGGGAGGCAACCTTCCGCCCCCTCAGCGATGAGGGCGAACTCAAGGAGGCGATCGACATGGCCGAGTCGCAAAAGGAGCAGCTCGAGGAGTTGCTGCAGCAGATGGAGCAGGTTTCCCGCGAGGCCGAGGCGTCGGAAAAACTGCTTTCTCAGGAACTGGAGGACGGCGTGCGCCGCGCCCGGCAGCAGTCCATCAGGGTCAACGACGACATCTCGAACGAGAACCTGTCGTTGGAAGCGGCGTTCGACGAACTGTCGAACAGGATGCGCAACAACCTCTCCGACCGAACCGGTGACATTCAGCGTGAGTTGACCGAGAACATCTCCGAGCTGCGCGGCTCCGTGGAGGATGCCGCCGAGAAAATCATCGGGAGCGACGAGGACGCCATGCGCTTCGCCGCCGACCAGCTCGACGAACTGCGTGAGGAGGTCGAGCGCGAAATGGAACTTGCCCAAAATGAGGGCCGGGGCCAACAGCCCGGACGCCAGCGCGAGCAGCAGGGCAACGAGCCGAATCCGCTTGGCCAAGGGCAGCGCCCACAGGACAGCGAAAACCAGCCGCAGCGCGGTGGTGGCCAAGGCCAACCAAGCGAGGCGCGGGAGGAAGACCAACAACAACAGGGCAATGGCCAAGCGCGGGAGGAACAGCCGGATCAGCCCGGCCAGGGCCAAGCGCAGCGCCCCGGCAACCAGGCGCGCCGCCCGGACGCCAACCGCGACAACGCCGGGGGCAGCGGCGGCTCCGACCTGTTTCGGAATCTGGACAATCTCGATTTTGATGGCCCGCTGACCGGGCTGGATTACCGCGACTGGGAGGATCGACTCCGCGAGGTCGAGGAGGTCATCGAGATTCCCGAACTGCGCAATCAGGTCTCCGAGGTGCGCCAAAGTGCCCGCGACATTCGCCGCGAAAACAGGGAGAACGGCAAGCCGCCGAAATGGGACTTGGTGGACATGCAGATTCTCCGCCCGATGACCGAGATCAACAAGCGGCTCGAGCAGGAGTTGTCCCTGCGCCAGCCCAAGCGCGAAATGGTCCCGGTCGACCACGAGCCGGTGCCGGCCCAATACTCCGAGCTGGTTCGCCGTTACTACGAACGCCTCGGCGGCCGAAAGGAGCCGAAGGGCAACAAGAATTAAATGCAGCAACGACGATAATGCCTGACTTTGGATCCATTGTTTTCCTGAGCCGGGAGTGGCTGCCGGTGGCGCTTGGCGTGTCGGCGGTGGTGATCCTTGTGTCGCTATGGGGCTACGGGCGCGCGCGGCTGCCGGTACGGCTCAAGCTTGCCGGTATCACGCTCAAGACGCTCGGCATCGCGCTGCTCTGCTTCTGCCTGCTGGAGCCGCAGTGGGTGCGGGAACGGGCCACGCCGAAGGCGAATATCATCGCCGTGCTGGCCGACAACAGCCAGGGCATGGGCATCCGGGATGCCGGCAGTACGACCTCCCGCGCGGAGGAGATGGTCGAGGCGCTCAAGCCGGAGCCGGGCGGTTGGCAGGAACGGCTCGACGAACAATTCCAGATTCGCCGGTACACGTTCGACACGCGGCTGCGCCGAACCGGCGACTTCGACTCACTTGATTTCAATGGCCGCGCCAGTTCGCTCATCGGCGCGACCCGCAACCTTGGCCAACGCCTCAGCGGCCAGCCGCTCGCCGGAATCCTGTTATTCAGCGACGGGAATGCCACCGATCTCGCTAGCCTCGATGACGGCCTCGGCACACTGCCGCCGATCTACCCGGTTGTCATGGGCAAGCCCTCCGCCATC
>NYYJ01000151.1 GCA_002686755.1 Verrucomicrobiales bacterium | reverse complement strand
GCGCGTTCATGCTCTTAAGCCCGTGCGACTCGACGCCCTTTGCCAAACGGAGGCCGTCCGGCAGTTCCTGCTGGATAACGGTTTTCGCGTAAGCGCTAAGCACCACGTCCGTCCCGTGCCCGGACGCCGCCAGGCGGTCAAGCAGGCGCTGGGCATAGATCATCCCGCTGGCTCCGGTTATGGCGACGAGTATTCTCAACTGGATGAAAACGCCTCCCCTCAAGGCGCGTCAACAATGCGACAGGCCAAGCCGCCTTGTCGAGCCAACGCGGCGCGCGCCGCTTGACAGCCGCGCCGCCGGATGACACCAAGCGGCGTGCCCGACGCACGACACACCCTCATCACCGGCGGCGCCGGCTTCATCGGCTCGCACCTCACCGGACGCCTGCTTGGCCAAGGCGAACGCGTGGTCGTGATCGACGATTTCTCCACCGGCTCACGCGCCAACCTGGCCTCCGTCGCCGACGATCCCAACCTCACGGTGATCGAAGGCAGCGTCACCGACTGCGGGGCGCTTGGCCAACTGGTGGCCGACTCGGGCTTCGTGTTTCACCTCGCCGCCGCCGTTGGCGTCGACCTCGTCGTGCAGTCACCGATCCGTACCATCGAGACCAACCTCAAAGCCACCGAGGCGATCCTCGAGGCCGCCGCGCCCAACCGCACGCCGCTGCTGCTGCCGTCCAGCTCCGAGGTGTACGGCAAAAGCTCGCGCGAAGGCTTCGCCGAAACGGACGACCTGCTCATCGGCCCGCCGACGCTGGGCCGCTGGAGCTACGCCTGCTCGAAGTTGATGGATGAATTTCTCGCGCTCGCCTTCCACGCCGAGCGGCAGTTGCCGGTCACCGTGGCACGCATTTTCAACACCGTCGGCCCAAGGCAAACCGGCCGGTACGGCATGGTGCTGCCACGCTTCGTCGAGGCGGCCCAAGCCGGCGAGCCGCTGCGCGTATTCGGCGATGGCCAGCAGTCGCGCTGCTTCTGCCACGTTGACGACACCGTCGAGGCGCTGCTGCGCTTGGCCAAGTGCGACCGCGCGCCGGGCGGCGTGTTCAACATTGGCAGCACCGAGGAGGTGAGCATCCTCGCCTTGGCCAAGCGGGTGATCGAGTTGACCGGATCAACCTCCGAGATCGAGCTGGTGCCGTACGACAAGGCGTACGACGCCGGCTTTGAGGACATGCAGCGCCGCAAACCGGTCGTCGACAAACTCGAACAATTCACCGGCTTTCGGCCCTCAACGCCGCTCGATGACATCATCCGCAGCGTCGCCGGCTTGGCCTGACAACGGATCCGCGATACCAGCAACCAAGCCAAGCTCGTCACAACAGCAAAACGACAAAAACGCCTTTATTCGGCGTCAATTCGCTCAAACCTGTCATTAGCTATCCTTATAATTTGAAATGTTCTAGCTTATCAACCATACCCCAAATTGGGTTGCTTGGGGGCGGTCGAGGCGTTACGGTCCCCGTTTGGTGCGTTGTCGCCAATTTCGGCTATAGAGCCGGCCAGGTCACAACTCGGCGGTTTTGTCCTGGCATACGGTGCCCCTTCAGACGACGTCCCAAATGGAGGAACTCTTTTAGCAGCAATCATGTCGAACCAGTCAGATTCCAAGCCCAAATATCCCGGCATCCCTGTCACCGTCAACGGCAACCAACTGGTGGCCCGCTCGGTCGAGACACGTATCACCGAGGGAGGCGTTTTTTACCCGATCACCCCGTCCACCGAGGGGGGGGAACTGTACCAGGAAGCCTTCGCGATGGGCGAACTGGACGTCTGGGGCAACTCGAAAATCGCGATCGAGTGCGAGGGTGAACACGCCGCCCAGGGCGGTGCCACCGCCTTTGCCGTGACCGGCAAGCGCACGGTCAACTTTACCTCCGGCCAGGGCCTGGCCTACGCGATGGAGCAGTATTACCACGCGCCGGGCAAACTCTCCACGATGGTGCTGGAAGTCGGCGCGCGCGCGTTGACCAAGCATGCGCTCAACGTGCATTGCGGGCACGACGATTTTTACGGGGCGCTCGACACCGGCTGGACAATGATGATGTCCCGGGACGCTCAGCACGCCGCCGACGCCGCCGTGATCCTGCGCAAGGTCAACGAACTGGCGCTCAATCCCGGGATGAACATCCAGGACGGAATGCTGACCACCCACTCGGAGAGAACCTATCGCGAACCGGAAGCGGAGTTGCTCCGGGAGTTCCTAGGTGCACCGGATGACACGATTAACTGCCCCACCGAGGCGCAGCGCGAGTTGTTCGGCCCCACGCGCCGCCGTGTGCCAGAGATGATGGACCTGAAGAATCCGGTCCTGCTCGGGCCGGTGCAAAACCAGGAGCACCACATGAACGGCGTGGTGGCCAGACGCAACAATTTCAACGAGCCGATCCTGGGCTTCATCGAGCAATGCAGCGAGGAATTCGCCCAGCTCACCGGCCGGCGATACGGGCTGCTGCACGAGTACAAGACCGGCGACGCCGACACGGTGTTCGTCTCGCTTGGCTGCGCGGCGGAAAACATCGAGGCCGCCTGCGACTATTTGCGTGATCAGCGCAATGCCAAGGTGGGATCGATCCACGTCAACGTCATACGCCCCTTCCCTGAGGCGGCGGTCATCGAGGCGTTGCGTGGCAAGAAAACCGTCATCATTCTCGAGCGCACCGACGAGGGCATGGCCGGCGACAACCCACTGACCCGCGACATCCGCACCGCGCTTGGCAAGGGGCAGGAAGCGGCCAAGTTCGGCGGCGACCTGCCGGCCATCACGCCGGAGGAAACCCCGCGCATTTTCCGCGGCAGCTACGGCATCGGCTCGCGCGACTTCCGGCCTGAGCACACGCTCGGTGCCTACGAGTTTGCCACCGGCCAAACCAAGCGCACCGACGGGCGGGGCGCCGAGGACGGTGAGACTTATTTCACCCTCGGCATCGACCACCCGTACGCGGTGATCTCGAAGGACACCCCCTCCCTGCTGCCGGACGGCGCAATCGCGGTCCGGTTCCACTCGATCGGCGGGTGGGGCATGATCACCACAGGCAAAAACCTCGGCGAAATCGTCGGGAGCTTTGGCCGAATCATTTCCGAGCGCACACCAACCCACGACGACCTTGGCCAACTGGAGGACAAGCTGTTCATCATGGCCAACCCGAAGTACGGCTCGGAGAAAAAAGGCGCGCCAACGAACTACTACCTCACCGTGGCACCGGAGCGCATCCAGGTGAACTGCGAGTTGAACCACGTGGACGTGGTGCTGTGCTGCGACCCCAAGGCGTTCACCCACACCAACCCGCTCGAGGGGATCAACAAGGGCGGCTCACTCGTCTGGGAATCGAGCGACACCCCCGAGGAGGCATGGAAGCGCATCCCGGCCAAGCACCGGCAATTCGTCAAGGAGAACAACATCCGGATTTTCATCCTGCCCGGCTTTGATATCGCACGTGAGGCCACCAACCGGGAGGATTTGCAGCTTCGCATGCAGGGCAACTCGTTCCTCGGCGCGTTTTTCAAGGTGTCCACGTTCCTCAAGGATCACGAAATCAACGAGGAGCAGTACCACGACATCGTGCACAAGCAGTACGAGAAGAAGTTTGGCCGCTTCGGCGATGCCGTTGTCGAGTCGAACATGAAGGTGATGCTCGGCGGCTTCGAGCGCGTGCAGGAAATCAACATCGGCGGGATCGAGGACGCCGACACGTCGACCATGCGCAACCCGCTGCTCGCGCCGAACAACGCCAGCGGAATCGAAATGGCACCCACCTCCGGCTGCGAAAGCACCGGCTGCCCAAGCTGCTCCATGCCGGAGGGACAGGAGCGCGCGCCGTTCCAGACCATGGCCAAGTTCGACTCCGAGTTCCGCAATGACCTGGGCTACCACCAGCCGGCCGGCGCGCTGGCCAGCGTGGGCCTGATGGGTGCGGGTATCGGCGCGACGCAGAGCAAATACGTCGCCCGCCGCGAGACGCCGGTTTACATCGCCGAGAACTGCACCCAGTGCATGGAGTGCATCACCGCCTGCCCGGACACCGCCCTGCCCAACACCGCGCAGGACGTCAGCACCATCCTCGTCACCGCTGTCCGAAACTACGTCAGCGACGANGAGCAACAGAAGAATCTGCTCAACGAGGTGCAGGGACTCGAGGAACGCTGCCGTGCCCGGATGGTCGAAAACGTCGCCAACAAGGGCAAGGAGCCGTTCAAGGACATCCTCCGTTCCGAGGTCAATCAACTCACCTCCATCTCCGAGCAGGCACGCTGCGAGTTCACCAACATCATTGACCAGTTGCCCCTCGCGTACAATGACGTCACCGCGATCTTTCGCAGTGTTGAGAAAAAGAAACCCGGCAACGGCGGTATCTTCTCCATATTCGTCAGCGACCTCTGCAAGGGCTGCGGCGAATGCGTGCAGGTCTGCGGCGACCACGACGCGCTGCGCATGACCCGCGAAACGCCGGAACTCAACGCCGAACTGGCCACCGCGCAGGTCTTCAGCCGGCTGCTGCCGGACACGAGCCAGAAATTCCTTGGCCTGTACAACGACGACACGCCGGAGAACTCCCGCGAGGCCGCCCTGCGCAACCACCTCATGGTGCGGCGCAACTACGAGGCACTCGTCAGCGGCGACGGGGCCTGTGCTGGCTGCGGCGAAAAGAGCGTGCTCCGCGCCTGCGCCTCCGTCACCGAGGCCTACATGCGGCCGATCTTCCACAAGAAAGCCACACGCCTGCGTGAGGCGGCCACCGAGCTGGAAAACAACGGCGTGGCCAGGCTCGAGGCGCTCAAGGCCCGCAGCGAGGAGGAACACAAGTGGTTCACCTGGTCCGTCGCCCACTCCGTCATGGGGCTGGGCGGCGAGAACGACGACGACACAGCCAAGCGCTTGGCCAAGCGCGGCGAGATCACCGACCAGGAAATCATCGACGCCCTGTGCGCCGTGATGCGGCAGGACGCCTTCAACCACCGCGACCTGCAGGCGATCGACGGTCGCCACCCGAATGGCATGAGCGTCATGTACATGGGCGCGCACACCGGCTGCAACACCGTGTACGGCTCCACCCCACCGTCCAACCCTCATCCGTACCCGTGGATGAACTCCCTCTTTCAGGATGGTGCCACCATCAGCTGGCTTATCGGCGAGGCGGCCATCGTCAACCACGCGCGCCGCTCGGTGGTCCCCGAGCGCTTGGCCAACGCGCTGCTCACACGCGAGAGCGACGTCTGCTCGCACGCCGAATATTTCAACCTCACCCACATGGACGACGCGCTGATGACCGACGACGAGATTCGCGAACTGCCCAAGGTCTGGGCCATCGGCGGCGACGGCGCGATGGGCGACATCGGCTTCCAGAACGTCTCCAAGGTCGTGCTGCAAAACCGGCCAAACGTGCTGATGCTGATGCTCGACACGCAGGTTTACTCCAATACCGGCGGCCAAAACTCAGACAGCTCGAACATGCTCGGCGGCTACGACATGAACCAATTCGGCGCCGCCTCGCAGGGCAAGCTCGTTGAGAAAAAGAGCGTCTCCGAGGCGTTCATCAGCGGCCACGGCTCCCCTTATGTCGCGCAAGTCTCCATGGCCAACAGCGCCAAGACCTACCGCGCCATGCTCGACGGTCTCGAGTATCGCGGCACCGCATTTTACCAATGCTACACCACCTGCCAGCCGGAGCACGGCGTGGCGGACCACATGTCCAACGACCAGGCGCGGCTCATCCGCGACAGCCGTGGCATGCCGGAATTTGTCTACAACCCGCGCGCCGGCGAAACGCAGCAGGAATGCCTCGACCTCAAGGGCAACCCCACCGTCAAGCGCGACTGGTGGGAAACCAAGTACAAGGCCACTGGCGAGAAATACAACTACACCGTCGCCCACTGGGCGATTACCGAGGCACGCTTCCGCAAGCACCTCAAGGCCATCCCGGAAAGCAGCGCCNCCGAGTTCATTCACATCGACAACATGCTCCTGTGCATCACGCAGCAGGACGTCACCTACCGCGACGTGTTCAAGGANGANCACNTCGCCTACGTNCCGGACTTTGGCGTCTACTTCAAGGCTGAGGTTGGCGGCAAGTTCAAGTACTTCACCGTTAGTCGGCAAATGGTGTTGTTCGCCATCGAGCGGCGCAAGGCGTGGCGCATGCTCCAGAGCAAGGCCGGCGTCGAAAACAAGGATTACCCCGCGCAAAAGGCGCTNCTCNNNAAAGTNGAAAAAGGCGAACTCANCCGCGACGANNTGCTCAACCGCGGCTGGGAACTGCTGAACGAGGAACTCGAAGCCCTCACGGCTTAACAAGGCGCCTCAATT
>NYYJ01000150.1 GCA_002686755.1 Verrucomicrobiales bacterium | reverse complement strand
ACAAACCCATGGTTGAATTCCAGTTACTCTCCGTCCCGATCGGCCTGATTCTCGGCTTGGGCATGACGAGAATCATGACCGGCGCGATCACCGCCGTACGAAACCGGGAACACGTCAAACTGCACTGGCTGCCATTCATCTGGGCGACCAGTTTCATGATTCTACTCCTTGCTTTCTTCTGCGTTCTCTGGGATTTGAAAGAATACTTTGAGGCTGTTGGGATCGATTGGACTTGGGACTATTACGGCCCGCAGGTGCTCCATGCCGTTTTCATATTTCTTGGGGCAGGATTACTCCTGCCGGTCTCACGCGAGCCGAACACGGATTGTTTCCTGAAAGATTTTAACAAGCACGGTAGGTTGGCGCTGATTCCGTTGATTGCCATGCACCTCATGGCCTGGCCGATGAACATGTACATGAGCAACGTACCACTATTTGACAAAGCCAACTATTTGAATTTCATCATGATTGCTGTGATCTTCGTTGGATACAAGTCGACCCGACTTACTTGGCAGACTATAGCCGCAAGCGTTTATCTGATGATCCTAATTTACGCAATGTTCAATGTCTGGTCAAGGCCTGGGCATTCACATTTAGAGGAGTACAAACCGACCGATGATCCACGATTTGAAAAAACGACTCATCATTTTCCGGAAATTAGGGAAGTGGAACCTTACCAAAAGCCATTCGCGGGATCCGGTTTGCGGCCGGCCCAGTTGTGCAGGTCGGGCGGGAACACGAAGATCGCGGCGTGGCCGTCGCCGAAGAGGGTGTTCAGTCCGCGAACTCCCAGCTTGTGCCACTGGGTTTTTTGTGACCTCTCGGCTCGGTTGCCGTGCCATGGCCAATCGGCCTGAATCAACTTGGTGGTCGGTGCCTTGGCCAAGTCGGACTCAGTCAATGCCTTCTGACCTGGCGCAGCTGTGACGTGCTGGACGCCAAACCCGTCCCACGACCATTGCACGAGATAGCTCGTCCCGTAATAGTTGAAGCAGGTTTTTTCCGCAACCGGCCTGGTCTTGGGGAAGTGCTCGGGGTGCAGCACGTCGCCGGCATCGCTTGGGCAGCGGTACACCTCGGCGGTGGCGGTGTACTTGTTCAGCGGCCGCTTGTCGAAGTCGGCGATCGCCTTGTTGTTGCTCTGGTAACCGGGGCCAAGGCCCAGCTTCCCGCCGCATGTCGACCACGTTGGGTGGATTGGAAACGTCTCGTAATCGTCCACATAAAGCATAAAGGCGATGCCAATTTGCTTGTGGTTGTTCAGGCAGGCTGTGGAACGGCCCTTCTCCTTCGCCCGGGCCAGGGCCGGCAACAGCAGCCCGGCCAGGATCGCAATGATCGCGATCACCACCAGCAATTCGATCAATGTGAAACCAAGCGCTTGGCCAAACGAACCCTTGGTACGTGTAATCTTCATGGGCATGATTTTAAAAACCGCTAAATCGAATTGCAAACAGCAATGAAACTCCTCACTTGGCCAAGCACTAGTAGTATCTGGTGTGCTTGGGCTTGGGGCCGGTGGGGGGCTTGATGCCGTGGGAAAGCATGACTCTGGTAATCGCCTCCACGGTTCGAAAGCACGGCTTGAAGTTGCCGGGGCGATAACCCTCGGCGATCAACAGCGGCGTGCGCTTGTTGCGGTTGAGTGTGTTCCAGACCCCGATGTCGTGCCCCACCCTGTCGAGATATTGCACTACTGCCGGGATGTTCTTGTAGGCGGCGCCGTGCATGGCGGTCTCGCCGTTTTTGTCTACTTTATTGACCTTGGCCCCGAGCGAGACGAGGTACTTGACCGCCGCGAGGCACTCAGCTTCGTTGCCGGCCTCCTCCTCGGGTGCCTGACTCCCGATGCCGGCGGCCACCATCAATGGAGTGGTGTCGTCGTTGTTGGGTAGTAGCGGATCCGCGCCCAGTTCAACGAGCAGCTTCATGTAATTAAGATCGGCCCGATCCGCTGCCATGAAGAACGGTGTCGCGCCGATTTCAGATACCCGTGCACCGCCGGCTTTGCGGCCGCGGTCTAACTGAAAATTCACACTAGATCCACGCTTGATCAACTCGCGGGCGAACTGGAGGCTGTTACGCCGGCCGGACCCTTGCGGCGCGGGATCGCCCGCGGCGCCCTCGCCTATGTCTGGCCGCCGAATCCACGTCAAGGCGTGCAGGATAGAGAAACCAGTGCGAGTGTCGTTAGGATTGGCTCCGGCGTCCAGCAACGCCACCGCCAGGTCGTAGTGCCCGTTTTCCACCGCCAACAAAAGCGGCCCGGTGCCGCGCCGTGGGAAGTCCTGATTGTTGCTGCCGGGGCGCATGGCTCCGTTCACGTCAGCACCCTTGGAGAGCAGATATTCCACGACCTCCTCGTGCCCTTCGCGGATGGCAAAATAAAACGCTGTGAAGCCGGAGCGCTCCAGCGACAGGTTAAAATCCGCACCGGCCTCAACCAGCGCCCGGACGACCGAAGTGTGTCCCTCGGCCGCAGCCCACATCACAGCAGTCTGGCCGTTGCGGTCTTTTGCATCGACCTTGACGCCAGCATGCAGCAACACCTCGACCGCCTCAGGCTTGCCGGTCCGGGCAGCCGTCATGAGCGCGGTCTCACCGCCAAGGATTGACGAATCGGGATCGGTCCCATGCTTAATCAACGCCCCGATGAACTGGGCGTTGCCGTTGAGACAGGCCAAGTGCATCGACGTGATGCCATAACGATTTTCGGCGGAGGCAGTGGCACCTTTTTTCAACAGCAGCGAGCCCAGCTTGGCATTATCGTGATAGGCCGCCCAATGCAACGCGGTCATGCCATCGACCTGCTTGGCATCGATGTCCGCTTGGCTCTGGAGAAGTTGCCGAATCCGCTTGGCGTCCTGTGCCTCGGCCGCGTCGGGAAGTGGCGCCTCACCGGCATGCCCCAACATCGGGAGGGCCAGGCTGAAAAACAGAATTCTCAGTGCGCGGTTCATGGCACGACTAAATGGCCAGCGTGTCGAACAGGCCGTCAATCTTGCCTGTGCTGTCGCCAAACTTGTCGAGTTTCACGCCCACCTTGTCGAGCAGTGTGAGGTGGAGGTTGGCCAAAGGCGTCGGGTTGTCGTAGCGGATGTGGCGGTTACCCCGGAGCCCACCCGCCGCTCCGCCGGCCAGAATGATCGGCAGGTTGGTGTGATCGTGAACGTTCGGGTTCCCGATGCCGCTGCCATACAGGATCAGCATGTTGTCCAACAGCGAGCCGTTACCCTCCGGCGTGTTTTTGAGTTTCTCCAGATACTCACCAAACAGTGATACGTGGAAGGCGTTGATCTTGGCCATGAGCGCGATCTTCTCCGGATTGTCGCCATGATGCGAAAGCGGATGGTGCGGATTCGGCACGCCGATCTCCGGGTAGGAACGGTTGCTGGTTTCGCGCGCAATCTGGAACGTGACGATGCGCGTGATTTCGGCCTGATAGGCGAGCAGTTGCAGATCGAACATCAACCGGGCGTGGTCCGCGTACGCCGCCGGCACGCCCAGCGGTCGGTCGAGATCCGGCAACTTGTTATCCTTGACCTCGACCTCAGCCTGTTCAATGCGGCGTTCGACCTCGCGGATGGAATCGAGATACTCCGACACCCGCGCCCGGTCCGCAGTACCCAAGCCTGTCTGCAACCGCTTCATCTCGGCGGTAATCGAGTCCAACAGGCTGGCGCGTTTTTGCAGCGCAGCTTGGCGTTCGGATGCGGTGCCGCCATCGCCGAAAAGAGTTTCAAAAACGAGTCTCGGATGCGCCTCGGCAGGCAGCGGTGTGGTGGGCGACGACCACGACAGGTTGTTATGGTACACGCAGGCGTAGCCGTTGTCGCACTGGCCCACTGTCTGCAGCATATCCATCGCCAGCTCCAACGACGGCAGGCGTGTCTTATGCCCGATCTGCTTGGCCGCGACCTGATCCGCCGTGGTGCCGAGGTAGTAATCGGTGCTCTCCGTCACCTTGGCCTTGGCCGCGCTGAGGAACGAGGAGTTCGACGTCGCATGCGATCCCGGGTACGCCGACCGCAATTCCATGTTGGTGAAAACCGCCAGCTTGTCCTTCACCGGCTCAAGCGAATCCAGAATCGGCGAAAGCTGGTCGAGGTCGTGCTCGCTGCGTGGCGTCCATCGCGACTGATCACAGCCCATCGGCATGAACACGTAACCCAACCGCTGCAAACGATGCGCGGCTGTCTTGGCCTCCGCGGTCGCCGCGGGAATCATCGCATCCAATAACGGCAGCGCGAACGAGGCGCCCGCACCCTTCAGCAGGGTCCGGCGTGAAATTGATTTTTTGGTGATGAAATTCATGGCTGTTCAGCGCGGGTTTTCATCCGAAACGGAATGCTCTTTGTAATGCCGAGAACGATGGAGGACAATCGAAAATCATCCGACCGCGCATCCGCAACGATCTGCCGGACGGCCGGCGCATCGAATGATTCCACCCCGCGGCCAAGCGCAAAAGTCATCAGTTTTTCCGTGAGGGTGCGGACGAACAACTCCGGGCGATTCAGCAACCCGCGCTCCAGTTCCGCCACGCCGTCGACCTCGGCACCGTCCGGCAATCCACCCAAGACGTCGATGCGCGCCCCATGCTCGAACTCGCGCCAGCGGCCGATCGCGTCAAAGTTCTCGAGCGCGAATCCGACCGGGTCCATCCGGTCGTGGCAACTGGCACAGGCGGCGTTTTCCCGGTGCTTGGCCAAGCGCTCGCGCATCGGGAGATCGGCCTCGACCTTGTTGCCCTCAAGCACCGGTACATCGGGCGGAGGCGGGCCGGGTGGAGTCCCCAAAAAATTCTCGAGTACCCAGTGGCCGCGAATGACCGGCGATGTGCGTGTCGCGTACGACGTGACGGAGAGGATGCTGCCATGCCGGAGTAACCCGCCGCGCTGATTCTCCGGCTTCAACGCCACGCGCCGGAACCGCGACCCAAACACGTGCGGGATGTCGTAGTGCTTGGCCAAGCGCTCATTCAAAAACGTGTAATCCGTCTTCAGCAACTCCAGCGCGCTTCGGTCCTCGCGCAGGACGGTCTCGAAAAACAACTCCGTCTCACGCCGAAACGCCCGCCGAAGGTTGTCATCGAAATCCGGGAACAACCGCAGATCCGGCGTGATCGAATCGAGGTTACGCAGGTGCAGCCATTGGCTCGCAAAATTAGTGACCAAGCTGGCGGACCTCGGGTCAGCCAGCATCCGCCTCACCTGCCGCTCCAGCGCCTCGGGTTGATGCAACCGCTCGGCGATCGCCAAGTCGATCAACTCCTCGTCCGGCAAACTGCTCCAGAGAAAAAACGAAAGCCGGCCGGCCAAATCGACATCGCTGATTCGATACACATCGCCCCCGGCATCGACCGGCGGTTTCTCGACTCGAAAAAGAAACGAAGGATTCACGAGGATCGCCTCCAGCGAGGCGGCGATTCCCGCCTCAAACCCGCCCTGCTCCCCTGCCCCGCGATAAAACCGCATTGCCGCAGCCAGATCCGTTTCCGTCACCGCCCGGCGATAGGCCCGCTTCATTAGCCTGCCCAAGATATCCCGTGCGGCGGCGTCCGCTTTTTTCGAGTCACTTGGCTGAACGAAAAAGATTTTCTTTCGGCTCGGCGTCTGACCGGCTGATCCCTTGTCAAACGGGCCGGTGATCGAGACCTGATAAACAGCCGGCGACTGGCGCGGATGCCGAAACACGTTGAAGCGGGCCTCGGTTGGTTGCCGTTTGTTTTCCAGCAGCGAAACGGACCGCGCCGGAAAAGTCACCCCGACCTTGCGCGGGCCGGCCTTGATGAACGTGCGCGTGCTGAGGTGCCTGTCGACATCGTCGTGGTTGCCGCTCTTTGGCCGCTTGATGGTGAACTGTTTGACCCGCGCCCGGTCCAGCAGCAGGTCCATCCGGTGCGCCCCGTGCAATCCCTCGACGTGTTCGTTGCGGTCACGAGCCAAGCGCACCCGGACCTCGTACTCGCCATCGCGCGGAAACGTGTATGGCAACAGCACCCCGCCGCGCGTGCCGACCGGCAGTCCCTCGACATGCTTCTCCTGAGTGAAGTCCGCCGGCAGTCGAAACGTAAACCCATCCGGCCGGCCAAGCGGCGTGCCCACGGCCAAGCGACTGATTTTTTGCGCCGCCGTGATGTAGCGGTCGAGCAGACTCGGCGAAAGTGAGCCCACGGTGATGTTGTCGAAGCCGTGACTCTCCTCGTCCTTGGGCAGCAACTGCGCGGCCTCAATCTGCACGCCCAGCAAATCGCGGATGGCGTTTTGATATTCCGTGCGGGTCAACCGCCGAAATGTGGCCACGCGCCCCGGGTTTGGTTCGCGCTTGGCCAAGCGATCGAGCGGCTTGGCCAAGGCCGACACCGCCTGTGCGTACTCCGCCTCGCCTGGCCGATTCCTGCGCTTGGCCGGCGGCATCTGCCGGGCCGACAAACGCCGAATGACCTTCTCCCAATCCGCAGCGTTCCGGATGACGTCCTCGGTTAAAAGTCGCTCCAGATTCAGCTCGCCCTTGGCCGTGTCCGCATCGTGACAATCGAGACAGTGCCGCTCCAAAAACGCCACAGGCGGCTTTCCTGATGAAGAAACGGAAACAGCCAAACCCACCCAAGCGATGAAACAAAATACTTTCACAGTTTTCGAGTTACTGCCGGACGACCGACTATTTGCCGTCATGTTTGATGTTCACGGTCACGCCGCCGATGCTGGCCTGCGCTTGGCCGTTTTTGGCCAGCTTGGTATGTATCAGTGCAGCCACCGTTCTGCGATGCACGCCCTCGTTGAATGGTCGCAGCACGGCCAGCCAAACCTGCTTTTTGCCCTCGCGCAAGATCGTTTTTCCGAACGTGCTGCGCAACCCGTCGCAACCGAGATCCGGTGATGCCTTGTGCGCCGCCTGACCGAACTCCTGCTTCCAGTCGGCATGTACAGCAGCACCCGCTTGCGCTGGGCCTGCCACCATGCGCGGCTCATCGCGGGGGAATCGTACCAATGCCGCTTGGCGTCCTCGCTGTCACCTTTGTCGTTGAGCATCCAGTTTGGTGCAGCCTGAAAACCGTCTCCCTGCGGCCTCCACGTTTAACGGGTCACCGACCAGTTTCCTTTTCGATCCATCTCAATTTTCACGCCACCCACCGTCGCCACGAACTTTCCTTTTTTACTGACGGACGTTTTCACCCCGCGAACCACGGCCCCGGCCGGGGTGGTGAGTTTGTGCGGCACCAGCACGCTGAGAAACCGCTCGGTTCGACCGGCCTCGATGGGGCGATAGGCGTAGGCCGTCGTGTTCAAGTCGAGATCCTGCGAGCATCTTTGGTTGATCGTCCCGAACACCATGTCCCGGTGGTCGTGAATGTGAACGGCGACCCCCATCTTTTCCTTCTGCCACCAAGCCTGCGCGAAGGCCGGTGCGCCGAACCAATTCTCGCCCTGCCGCCCCGGCTTGCGGCCCTCCTCCCGGGCCAAGTGCCAGACCGGCCCGGCGTGATACGCTTGGCCAAGCGCTTGGCCAACCTGGTATTCGTCCGCCACAATCAGGCACCCTTCGACGGTCAATACCGCCTTGCGCGTCCACTGGCTTTTCGGGCCAAAATATTCGGCGAAACCAAACTGCCCGTAAGCGTCACCGGAGTTGTTGTTTGCCGCACGGGCCAAGTCCGGCAGATGCTTGGCCATGTACATCCGCCGGTAGTCGCGCTCATCGCCTTTTCGATCGGGATGCACGGGGAACTGGTGCCGCTTGTGAACCACCAGCAGCGCGTCCAGACTTTCGTTCCCGCTGCCGCCCCCGCGGAGATCGGTTCCGGAATAGACGTTGTTGTACTTCCCCGATGAGTGGAGAAACTTTGCTCCGTTGTACGAGTACTCGTAAAGAAACCCGGAGACGTTGTCCAAGTGGCTGTCTTTTTTGTCGTACAGAAAAAACGCGGCGTACGGTTTGCCGGCCTCCACGCCGTCGTTCAGGTAAATGCGCTCCTTGATTTTGTTTTTCAGTTCACTGAGCAAGCCGACCTTGGCATGCATTTTGGGAACTCTCGGCTCGATGCCGCGCTCCACAAACCAGGCGAAGCGTTTGTTGTAAGCAGCCTGATACTGTCGCGGCACTTGGCCATTGGGTGGCCGACCTCCGAGTGCAACCTGCTCGGCCGCCCAGAGGTATTCGGGATTTTTGTAGTGCTGCGCCATGCGATACCAAAAGTGGGCATCACGACTGGACGTCTCCACGTCGTAATAGCCCATATCCCACGGGGCGGCGTAGACTCCGGTTAAATCAGTCCGCTGTCGAATGCCGCAGTTCGGCCCGCCTCTCACGCCGCCGCCGTGGACGAACTGCAAACAACGCCGGCCAAGCGCGTCGATCAATTCCCTCTTCGACTCGAGCCGCCCGGTCACCTCGGCGATATCGACCAGCCCGTGCAGGAAAATCGGGCCGTAGGGATAGTAGTTCCACTCCGTCCAGTCACCGAAGTCGGCCATATGATTCCAAATCCTATCCAGCCACGCGCGGGCCTCCTTCGCCTGCGGCGCATCCGGAAACAGTTTGATGCCCAGCGCCACACCGCCGCCGTTTCCGAACGAATGATTGTCCGCATGCTGCGATCCGTTTTTGAAATTGAGAAACGTTGGACTGAGACTTTGGTGGACGATTCCTTTCATCCTCTCCTGTTCCGCTTCGGTCAGCATCTTTTGCCGGACAAGCTCCTCATAGATCCGCATTCGGCTCGCCCCGCCCCAGCCGCCGTGGTAGCCGCCGCCGTGATGATCGCGCTTGAGCGTGCGGCCATCGGTGGCCTTTCGCTGCACTTTGTTGCCGCTGTTGGTGGTGAAAAAAATGTAAAGCAACTCCCCCTCACCGCGCTGCTCACATCGCGCGTGCCAATCTAGAATCAACGCACGAAACACCGCCCGCAGGATTCGGATGGCGTTCTCGTCCTTTCGCCCCCCGTCCACGTAACGCTGGCGCAACCGATCCCACTTCCACCATCCCCGGGAAAATGAATACCCCTCCAAACCGCCGAGCGCCCGGCGAAGGTCTTTCTCCAATTTATCCATGTTGGTAACACCTAAGTAATCATGCCGCGGGTGTTCCGAGAGAATCGACTCGTTTGCGGCCGGGATGGCCAAGGGCATCCCCATGCCCAGGCAAATTATCAGCACCCAGTTGGTACGTTTATTCATGGCTGGCTTGGGCGGCAAAGCCTACTCGAGTGGCAAGCCAACCGCCAACCAATCCTGCTTGGCCAAGCGGTGGTTGGAGCGTACGGTCTGCGCCGACGAAACAACGCCCTCGACCAGGGGGTGCGTTTGGTATTCGCCATGGAAACGATAAAGACAAATCTCGTGACGGAGGTCCGCCAACGCGTGGCGGAGGTGGTGGTGGGGCAAGACACGGTGGTTGAGCGGCTGCTGATCGCGCTGTTCACCGGCGGGCATCTGCTGCTGCAGGGCGTGCCCGGCCTGGCCAAGACGCTTCTGGTGCAGACGATATCCAACGCGATCGANCTTCGCTTCAGCCGGGTGCAGTTCACGATCGATTTACTGCCGTCGGACATTCTCGGTTCGGAGGTACTCGACCAGCGCAACAACGAGTTCACCACGCATCTTGGCCCGATCTTCACCAACCTGCTGCTCGCCGACGAGATCAACCGCGCCGCGCCCAAGGTGCAGAGCGCGCTGCTCGAGGCGATGCAGGAGCGCAAGGTCACCATCGGCAACGTGACGCACACCCTGCCCGCGCCGTTCCTCGTGATCGCCACGCAAAACCCGATTGAGCAGAGCGGCACATTCGAGCTGCCGGAGGCGCAGCTNGANCGNTTCATGCTTTGCCACCGNCTCGACTACCCGAGCNGCCGNCGAGGAGGANGANGTGNTNCNGCGCAGCCTCNCGCTTGGCCTNCAGCGGACGGATGGCGGCGCNGTGCCNCGCACGGCGTTTGATNTGCTNGANAAAAAACCGGTNGCCNCCGNCGCCGANCTNGTCGAGATGATGGCCGCCGTGCAGGAGGTGCANGTGAGNGACGTGTTCCANAAACACACCGTCGAGGTGGTGCGCCGNACNCGNCGCCACCCGAGCATCGAGATCGGCGGCAGCCCNCGCGCCGGGCTGGCGATGATCCAGGCCGCNCGGGCNCGGGCGTTCATTCACGGACGCGACTACGTCGTGCCGGAGGATCTGTACGCGCTGGCCGAGGACGTGTTGCTGCACCGCNTCCGGCTCAAGTACGAGGCGCTGGCCGAGGGCGTCTCCGGCGTGAGCGTGCTTAAGGAAATCCTCTCCGAGAGCGGCTGACAGCCCGCCTGGCCAAGCGCATGAAACCGCTCACCGGTAGCCTCGAATCGTGCGACGGACTGGACGGACGCCAGTTCGCCATCGCTGTTCGCCGGCTGGCTGACAGCCTGCAATACGGCACCGATGCGTCGCCATTTGTCGGCTCCGGCATCGAGTACGCGCAAAGCCGCCCGTACGAGGCCGGCGACCCGGTGAAACAAATCGACTGGCGCGTCACCGCCCGTATGGGCCGGCCATTCATCAAGGAATACG